>NZ_LZJM01000150.1:0-106721 GCF_001667665.1 Mycobacterium sp. E342 | reverse complement strand
CAGGACCACAAGAAGTGGCGGCGCCTGCTCGACCCGATGTTCGCGCCGAAGCAAGTTGCGCGCCTGGAGGCGCAGGTGCGCGACCTGGCACGGGAACTCATCGACGGCTTCGCGCCCACTGGCAAGGCGGAACTGTACGAGGATTTCTGCACACCATTGCCGTGCCTGATCTTTCTGCGCCTCCAGGCGCGCAACTTGCTTCGGCGCGAACATCGGGTCGAGCAGGCGCCGCCACTTCTTGTGGTCCTCGCCGTCGATCTCCAACGGGATCAGCCGCGCATCGTGCCCGAAGCTGCCGCCCTTGCCGCCGTTGCCGAGCACGGCTGGATGGCGGTTGATACGCAGGATGTCCTGGTGGCGGTACAGGTGCAGCGCCCCGTCGATGTGTTCGGCGCGGACGTTTCCGGCCTTGTCGTGATACACCCTCTGCGGCTCCGCCAAACTCTTCACGACCTGCGAGAGGCCTGAAACGCGCGGGTCATACCGCGCGGCTTGGGTCATCATTTCTCACCGTCCACATATGAACCTTACCCTGTAACGTGACGTATACCGCAACGCCATAGCTGACTCAATTATTTATCTGATTTAGGGCGAGCTCTCCAGTGTGTCGAGCTCTTCCATCGCGATGGCGAAACGGGTGGCGCCGATGAGCCAGGAACGCGTCCTCGAGGTGGGGAAGCTCGTCGGCACCGTTTTTTTGTAGTTCGTCGAGGTACAGCGACAGCAGATCTCGCTCGGACGCGAGGCGATCCGCCGGGTCCATCGCACCGGTCATGAAGTAAGTGACATCCCAGATGTATTACCCTCGGCCCATCGCCTGAATATCACAGAAGCCGAGGCGGCCTTCGGTGTCCCGGGACGTGTTGCCCAGGTGGGCATCGCCGTGCACGAACGCAGTCGGTAGCGCAGCGCCGACATCGACGGGCTGTCACGTCGCCGATTCCCCATCCGCCGGTAGATGCTCGGTAGCCGTTGATGCAGATGAAAACGCCAGTTGCACAAGGACATGCGCCAGCTCCGCTGGATGCGTGATCATCGCTTCGTGTCCGGCATCGACCTCGACCACCTCGTCGACACCGCCGAGGTTGCCGATGAAGCTCCGTTGCTTGGCTGGCGGCAACGCGCGGTCGCGGCGGGTCAGTACCCAGCTCCTGCGCACCGATTCGGGCAGCGCCACCACCGACGGCTGAGTCACAAGTGCCGCGCTTTCCGGCACGATGTTCACCATGACCGCCGCGCGTTGTTCCCGCGTGGCCGCATTGGCGAAGACGTGGCGCACCAGCCAAGGCGGAGACCGGATCACCGGTGACCGGTTCACTATCCGCCGCACGACCTGCCGGAATCCGAACGCCAGTGAGTCAATGACACATTCGCCGTTGCGCGGCACACAGCACGCTACGAAGATCACGTGCCGCACCCGGCCCCCGCCCAGGCGGTCCACCACACCGGCCAGGACTACACCGGCCAGTGAGTGCCCCACGAGCACCACCGTTCCGTCGCAGCGCGAGCTGATCTGCTCTGCCACCGAGCTGACACAGTCCTCGATCGTCAGAGTAGTCAGATCCCCTGGGACATGCCGTCTTCCGGGAAGATCAACGACCACGCTCTCGATGTTCGGCCGAAGAGCCGCAATCGCGATCAGGGTGTCGCGCCAGCAGCGGCCGGTATGTGCGCCGCCGTGAACTAAGACGAGCCGGGCGGCGGTCATCTGTCAGACGGGTGATCCGGCGTATGCGTCGGCCAATTCCTGCGAGATCGGGAAGCGGAATAGCTTTTCGGCGTTCTTGTGCGTCATCAGGTCGATTTCGTCCTGGGGGATGCCGTCGAACACTTGCTTCGCCGATAGCTGGGTCTTCGGGAACGGCGTGTCGGCGTGCGGATAGTCCGACTCCCACAGGATCCGATCGACGCGGAAGTCGTGCCGGTATTTGATGCCGACGGGCTCCTCGATCATGCAGAAGTACATACTGCGCCCCGCGACCTCGGAGGGCTTGATGTGAGCATCGGGGAGGTGGCTCCAGTACTGGTGGCGCTCCCACTGCCGGTCCGCACGCTCGATCGCCGCCGGAATCCAGCCGATACCCCCTTCGGACCAAACAACTTTGGCGTCGGGGTACTTGCGCAGCAACGGACTGACCATCAGGTTGACCGATGAACGGGCGGCGTTGGCGAAGGCCGCGGCGATCTCGGTCATCGGGTTGAGTCCTTCCAACGTCACCTGAGCACCGCCCGACCCGATGTGCATACAGATCGGAGTCTCGTCGGCCTGCGCGGCGGCGAACAGAGGCTCCCAGTAGCCGGCGTGGAAGTTGGGCAATCCGACGACCTGGGGGTCTTCGATGAAGCAGATGGCCTTGCTGCCGAGCCCAACGCAGCGCTCATGCTCCTTGACCGCGAGGTCGACGTCCCACACCGGCAGGATGTGCATCGGCACGAAGACATCGGGGGCGGCGCCGCACCACTCCTCGAGCATGAAGTCGTTCCACGCCTGGACGCAGACGAGCGCGAGTTCCTTGTCCTCGAAGGTGGCGAACTTACGGCCGCCGAACCCCGGCAGCGTCGGGAACGAGACCGACGCGAAGATGCCATTTGATAACAGATCCTTGCGCCGTTCTTCGGGGTTGTAGCACCCGGGGATCATGTCCTCGAACCGGGCGGGCTCCATGCCCCACTCCTCGCGCGGCTTGCCCGCGACGGCGTTGAGCCCCATCGTGATTTCCATGCCGCCCTCCCACTGCCACATCTGGCGGCCATCGACCTCGACGACGTGGGGCGCGCGATCCTTGAACTTCGACGGCACCCGGTCGGACCACACGTGCGCCGGTTCGACGATGTGGTCGTCGACGCTGAACAATGTGAACACAGGGCCTCACCTCTTCTGTCCCGGAAAACGCCACGGCATCCTTCGGACATGATGGCACTGCGCCGCGGTGATTTGGGGGGCGCTGACCCGGAACGCCGTTTGCGCTTGAACCGGTTGCCTCGCCCTTCCGACGCCGCGGTCGACTCCAATACGCTGCGAGATCATGCGCTCCGACACCTCACCCGCGGGTGCGAGGGATCTCTCCGCGATCTGGCGCGCGACCAGCGACCGCATCACCGAAATCGTCCGGACACTGCCGGATACTGCGGCGTCCACGCCGGTGCCAACGGTGCCCGGAATCGCGGTCCGCGACGTCATCGCGCACTTGATCGACACCGCGCGCCTCGCCGGGGACGACCCCGCAGGGGTCGCACGGGAAAGTGTTGCCTTGCCGGCACCCGGTGCCGCCGGCGGCGCGACGCTCGCCGAACTCGTGGCCGGGTGGGAAAAGGCCGCCGCCCCGCTCGACGCGTCTGTCGCCACCGATGCGGGCCTCGCGTCGTTGTTGATCACCATCGCGGTGATGAGCGAGCACGACTTGCGCAGTGCCCTCGGGGCGCCCGGTGCGCGCGACGACATTGCCGTCAAAGTCGCGCTCGACGAACTGTCGGGCCGCTTCTCGGACCGGGTCGCCGCGGCTGGGCTGCCGCCGCTGCGAGTGACAGTCGAACAATGGGGAACGATCGCAGGCGACGGCCGGGCGATCGCGTGTGTGGTCGCCGACCGCTTCGAGTTCGTGCGGGCGATGTCCGGTCGCCGGTCCGCGGATGAAATTGGCCGGTGGAATTGGGGGGTCGAGCCGAACACCTACCTGTCGGTGATATCCGAGGTGGGACTGCCCGTGAACGAAATTCGCGAACGCGACCCGCGAATCCCCGAGCACATGCGCGACCGCGAGTTTGTGCTGTAACCGACCAGGAAGGGTCACGACATGGGATTGCTCAGCGGTGTCAGGGTGCTCGAATCCGCCCAGCTGTTCAATGGCGACACGCTCGGCGCCCTCCTCGGCGACCTCGGCGCCGACGTCATCAAGATCGAAAGTCCCTTCCGCGGTGACTATCTGCGCGACATGCTCGGTCAGATCGCACCGCACAACAGCCCCGCCCACATGCAGATCAACAAGAACAAGCGCAGCGTGGCGCTCGATCTGCGCAAAGATGCGGGCCGCGAGGTGTTCTGGAAGTTGTTGGCGACCGCCGACGTCTTCGTCGACGGCAACGCCGCCGATGCCATGACCAAGCTCGGCGTCGGATACGAGGCGCAACGGGCCCGCCGCCCCGCGATCGTCTACTGCCAATACAGCGGATACGGCGCGACCGGACCGTACGCCACGATTCCCACCCACGGCCAGATGATGAACGCGGCGGCGGGCGGGACGCCGATGGAGATGGGCGACGACGGCCTGGTGCATCCCTACCGAGGCCCGCAGTCCTTCAACGGAATCGCCTCCGGCGGGGAGGGGACGGCGGCCGGTGCTACGTTCGCCGCCTATCACGTCGCCGCGGCGCTGTTCCAACGTGAGCGCAGCGGCGAGGGCTGCTACATCGACGTTTCGGGATCCGAGGCCGTCATTTCCTCGGCATGGATCGCCGCGACATATATCCTCAACGACGAACGGATTGCCGACCGACGCTCGCTGCCCGCCCCACAGGATCCCGCGGGTACGTCCTCTGCTAAGTATCAGTTCTACCGCACCTCGGATGACCGCTACGTCCTGTTCTGCTGCATCGAGCCGAAATTCTGGGAGAACTTCTGCAAGCTCGCCGAACGCCCCGACCTCATCAGCGAATCCGACAGCGGTCCCGTCGATTTCGCGGTCTCCGGCGATCCCAGTCAGACGCTGCGCCGCGAGATTCAAAAGATCATCGAAAGCCGTACCCAGGCCGAGTGGACCCGGCTGGCCGCCGAACACGACCTGGCGATCGGCCCCGCCCTACAAGAGGACGAACTCCGCAGCGATGCGCAACTGAGCGCCCGAGGAGCATTCACCGATGCGGTACATCCGGTCGCAGGGCCCTTCACACACGTCACACTGCCCGCGCTGGTCAACGGAAAGCGCTCGACGGAGATCCGCCACCACGCACCCGCGCTCGGTGAGCAGACCGCAGAGATTCTCGGTGAGATCGGGTTGACCGACAACGAGATCGGCGTCTTGCGCGACGCCGGGGTCATTGGCACTACCTGATCGAACCGCGCCCCCGCAGTTCGGCGATCTTCTCCGCGCTGTAGCCATGCTCGAGGAGCACCGCTTCGGTGTCCGCGCCGAGCTCGGGGGCAAGGCGGTGCGGTGGCGTCATCGCGCCGGTCACCCGCACCATGACCGCCGCCTCCCGCACGAATCGCCCACTACGGTCCTGCACCTGCGCAATCCGGCCGATCGCCTGGTTGACCGGATCACGGTGGAACGCCTCGTTATTCGTAGCAGCCCTGGGGATCATCGCCGCCACGCCCGCTGACCGAAGCAGTCGCAGCCACTCCTCGCTATCGCGCGTCAGGAACACGTCGGACAGCATGTCCGACAGATCGTAGCTGTTCTCCGAACGAAGCTCGGGCGTCGCAAAGCGCGGATCGTCGAGAATGGTGACCGCCAAAGCCGATTCGAACAGGCGGATCTCGGCGTCGCTGATCGCCACGACGCACAGCCAGCCGCCGCGGGTCTCGTAAAGCTTGTCGAGGGGACCTATTCCGGTCTGTAAGGGATCGAGACGCTCAGCCCCGAGGACGGTTCCGTCGGCCCGCCGGACAATGTGTGCTGCGTGCGTCATGGTGGCGTTCAATTGCGGGTTCTCGACGTAACAGCCGCCCCCACCACGGGTTTGATGCAGCAGCGCCATGAGGATCCCCACTGCGCCGGTGAGGCCGTTGCCGGGATCTTCATTACCGATGGGCCACATCGGCGGATTGAATTGACCGCCCACCTCGTACCCGATGCCCACATATCCGGACATCAGCGGCGCGAAGGACTGCCGCATCGAGTCGGGGCCCGTGCTCCCCCATCCAGGCGCGTACAGATAAATCGCGTCCGAATTGAGTTGCCGCACATCGCCGTAACCCAGGCCGACGCGATCCGCGGCACCGGGACGCATGTTGTGCATAACGACATCTGCCCACCTGATCAGGCTTTCCCTCGCAGATTGCAGATCCGGGTCCTTGAGGTTCAGTGAGATCGCGCGCTTACCCGCTGAAGCGGATCTGAACGGGCGTTGGATTCCGCGTAGCTGGTCACCCAGCGTGGTCTCGAGCTTGATCACGTCCGCGCCGAGGTCGGCCAGTAGCCGGGAGCTGAAGGGGCCCGCGTAGTAAGCGCCCGCGTCCAGGATGCGCAGACCTTGCAGCAGGCACGCCTCGCCACCGTCGCCTTCTTCCCCAGACGTGTCTTCGTGGTTCGAAAGCACTGCCGGCCAATGGTCGTCGTGCTGCCCGACCGTCGGGGCCCCGAAGGTCGGGCGGTACTCAAGTCCGCTGAACCTGATCGCGGGCGCCACCTGTTCGAGCGGTCCCAACACCGGGTCTTCGATGCGGCTGACCATGTCGTTGTGGCGCACCTGAGGCTCATCGAAGATCTGCCCCGGATGCAGTTCCGGAATGGCGGCTACGTCGGCGTCGAGCAGCCGCTTGAGCCAGACGTCCCTCGGCTGGGATTCGAATAGTGCCGGAATTTCCGCCGCAACGATGTCGCGTTCGTCTTCGTTGAGCGGGAAGCGCATATCCGAGCCGTCCTCGGCAACCGGAATCCGGTCGTCGAGTCCCAGTTCCCGGATCAAGCGGCCGAAAGCACCGACGGCGCCGGTGTGGATGCCGATGTACTCATCATCGGCGCACCGAAACGACCGGGAAATCAACCGGATACTGCCCGGCATGACCGGCGGCGCGGCGTTGGCGTCGTCGGCGTCACCCCACATCATGCCCAGATAGCTCAGAGCGCCGTCGACGAGCGACGTCTGCACCAGCCTGCCGCGATTGTCCTCGGCGCGGCGGTAGAGCGCCGCGAGCGAACCGATGACGGCGAGATATGCGGCGCCGATACTCGCAAACGGCAGGCCTTCATAAATCGGTGCGGGTCGCGCGCCGACCTGCTCGGCGGTGACCCCGACATACGACTGGACGACGGCTTCGTGGCCGGGCACCTCGGCGAGCGTGCCGTCCTCGCCGAAGCCCGATATCGATGCGTAGACCAGCCGCGGATGCCCCTCGTGCAGCGTGGCCCAGTCGACCCCGAGCCGTTCGGCGACCCCGGGGCGCCAGCTGGTGAGGAAGATGTCGGCGGATGTCAGCAGCCGGGACAACCCCTCGCGGCCCTCGACCGTTTTCAGGTCCAGCTGAACGCTGCGCTTACCTCGGTTGAAGACGGCGTACTCCGTCGCAAGTGCGCGTCGGAACGGATCGCCGCCCGGCGGCTCGACCCACCAAACCTCGGCGCCGTAGTCGGCGAGCAGGCCGGTAGCGCGGGGTCCCGCAAGCCCCCGTGAGCAGTCGATGACCCTGAACCCTTCGAGCGGCCCGCCCACGTGCATACCTCCATCAACGGCAAGTTCTTGACTGCCAATGTAGGAAGCGGCCGGGCGCTTGCGAACCGTTCGGACACGCAAACGCCGCTTTCACTCGATCCATTGCCCCGCGGTCCTGGCCCACGAAAAATGACCAGCGTGCAGCGGACATTGCCAGACAGCCTTCCGCAGCCCCGACTCATCGTCGGTTCTGACGAACTGACGACAAGCGGCGGCGGCAGCTACGAGCACCATTACCCGGGGACCGGCGAGGTTCAGGCCGTCGTTCCGCTGGCGGGTACGGACGACGTCGACGCGGCCGTCGCGGCCGCCCGCGCAGCATTCCCCGGTTGGCGCGGTCTGGATCTCAATGGCCGTCGCGACATTCTGCAGGAGATCGCGCGGCGGTTGGTCGCTGACAGTGAGCGTTTCGCGGCCATCGCGACCCTCGAGATTGGCACACCGAACATGTTGGCCGGGATCGCCGCGCAGATGGCGGCGGACTGGTTCGACTACTACGCGGGCTGGATCGGTAAATCCGGCGGTGAGGTCGTGGCCGTACCTGCGGGCGGGGCCTTCGACTACGTCCTTGACGAACCGATCGGCGTGATCGGCGCCATCATCCCGTGGAACGGCCCACTTGTGGCGATGGGGATGAAGGTCGCCCCCGCGTTGGCAGCGGGCAACTGCGTGGTGCTCAAGCCGCCCGAGAACGCTCCCTTCAGTGCGCTGCGCTTCGCCGAGATCGCCGCGTCGGCGGGGCTGCCGGCGGGTGTTCTCAACGTGATCCCCGGTGACGGCACTGCGGGTGCCGCGCTATGCGCGCACCCAGGCGTCGACAAGATCACCTTTACCGGCGGCGGTGAAACCGCCCGGAAGGTGTTGACCGCCGCGGCCCAGGCGCTCACTCCGGTCGTTCTGGAACTGGGCGGGAAGTCGGCCAACATCGTCTTTCCCGACGCGGATCTGGACGCGGCAGCGCAGATGGCGGTCGGGGCCGGGCTGATGACGTTGTCGGGTCAGGGCTGCATGCTGCCCACCCGATTGCTGGTGCACGGCGACGTGTACGACGACATGGTTGCCCGAGTCGTCGCGGGCGCGGAGACGCTCAGCGTCGGCGATCCGTGGGATCCGACCACCCTGATGGGACCATTGGCCACCGCAGCTCAACTCGAACGAGTTACTGCGGCAGTCGATTCCGCGATCGCCGGCAAGGCCGGCAAGCTGCTCGGAGGTGGCGCACGGCCGGCGGCCCTGGATAAGGGATACTTCTACCGGCCGACCGTGTTCGGCGACGTCGATCCCTCGAGCGACTTGGCCCAAAAGGAAATCTTTGGCCCGGTGCTGAGCGTCCTGCGGTTCGACACCGACGATGAGGCCATCGAACTGGCCAACAACACCCCGTACGGCTTGGCGGCGTACGTACACACGCGCGACCTGCGGCGCGCCCATGTCATCGCCGGCGCACTCGATGCGGGTGGCGTTGCGGTCAACGGCTTTCCGATCGTGCCGAGCAGCGCCCCGTTCGGCGGCGTCAAGCAGAGCGGGTTCGGCCGCGAAGGCGGGATCTGGGGTCTGCGCGAGTTTCAACGCACCAAGAACGTCTATATCGGTCTGCAGTAAGAACTTACAGAAGGGGTGAACGCCGCGATGGGCAGGGTTCAGGACAAAGTCGTCTTCATCACCGGCGCAGGCGTCGGGCAGGGACGCTCGCACGCTGTCGCGTTGGCGAAAGAAGGCGCCGACATCGTCGCGGTGGATGTCTGCCATCAGGTCAGCGACAGGGTGCAATACTCCTACGCGACGGAAGCCGATCTCGACGAGACGCGAAAGCTGGTCGAGAACACCGGACGTCGCTGCCTGACAGTCGTCGCCGACGTGCGGGACAGCACGGCGATGAAAGATGCTGCTGCGCGGGCGGTCCGCGAGTTCGACCACATCGACGCCGTCTGCGCAAATGCCGGCGTCTGCACGTTCCACAAGGAAGGTTCCCTGAGCATCACCGAGGACGTATACGACCTCATCGTCGACACCAATCTGAAAGGTGTGTGGAACACAATCCAGGCGACCGCACCTCGCCTGATCGAGGCGGGTGGCGGATCGATCGTCATCACCAGTTCCGCAGCCGGAATCCGCGGACAGGTGCCCTACGCGCACTATGTGGCCGCCAAGCATGGAGTGGTCGGGCTGATGAAAGCGTTCGCCAATGAGCTTGCGCCTCATCGCATCAGAGTCAACACGATCCACCCAACCGGCGTGCTCACCGCCATGGGCGGAGACCCCAGCGCATTCGAATGCGCCGAACCGCAGCCGCTGTTCATTCAGGGTGCCGCGAACGTCCTGCCGGATCTCGATGCGCCTGCCGGTCACCCTTATTCGCCCATTCCTGTTCTTGCCGCGGAAGAGATCTCCAAGACGGTGCTGTTCCTGTTATCCGATGATGCGCGTTACATCACAGGTGTCCAGCTGCCCGTCGACGCGGGAAACGTCAACAAGCCCTAGACCGCAAAGAGGTAACAGATGACGATGTTCGATGACCGCACGATCACGGACTTCGACCACCACTCCCCGGAGTATGCGGAGAACTCGCGGTCGATCAACGCGAGTCTGCGCGCGCAGTGCCCCGTCGCGCATACCGATGCCCACGGCGGCTTCTACGTCATCAGCCGGTACGAGGATGTCGTCGCCGCGGCGAAGGACGACGAAACCTTCGCGTCGGGCCATGAGGTGAACGGGATCGGCCCGCTCGGCGTCACCATCCCTCCGTCACCGGTCCCGATGTTCCCGATCGAGATGGACGCGCCGGACTACCTGCCCTATCGCAGGCTCCTCAACCCGCTCTTCTCGCCCGCCGCCAGCAAGGCTTGGGAACCGCGCGTTGAGAAGTGGATCGACATCTGCCTGGACCAAGTCATCGAAACGGGCTCCTTCGACATCGTCGACGACCTCGCGAACCCGGTTCCATCGCTATTCACCTGCGAGTTCCTCGGCCTGCCCGTTGAACATTGGCGCGACTACGCCGAAGTGCAGCACGAGATCATCTACACGCCGCCCGAGGAGCAGGAACAGGTGCTCGTTCGGTACCTGGAAGTGATCGGTCGAGTGTTCGGCATGATCACCGAGCGTCGAGCCAAGCCCGAGAAGGACGGCCTCATCAGCACACTGGTCACCACCGAGATCGACGGTGAGCCAGTTCCCGACGAGATGGTGCTGTCGATGGTCAACCTTGTGATGGCCGGCGGGTTCGACACCACCACCGCGGTCACCGCCAATGCGCTCATCTACCTGGCGGATAATCCCCAAGCACGTCAGCAGCTGATCGACAACCCCGACATGATCCCGCAGGCATGCGAGGAATTCCTCCGGTATTTCACACCGCAGCAGGGCCTGGCGCGCACCGTCACGAAGCCGGTGACCGTCGGTGACGTGGAGCTCAAGCCCAACGACAGGGTCCTGCTGAGTTGGGCATCGGCAAACCAGGACGAATCGGCCTTCGACAATCCAGACGAGGTAGTTCTGGATCGATTTCCCAACCGGCACACCACATTTGGCATCGGAATCCATCGCTGCCTGGGTTCACATATCGCACGCATCGAGTTGGCCACCATGGTGCGCAGGGTGCTGGCGCGCATGCCCGACTACAAGGTGAACCATGATGGTGCCCGTCGCTATCCGAGCATCGGCGTGATCAACGGGTGGATCAACGTGCCCGCGACCTTCACGCCGGGCGAACGGCTGAGCAACGAGCGTCTGCCCGGCGCCTGAGCACTACTTCGCGGTGAATCCGCCGTCGAACGGAATCACGGCGCCGGTCAGCGCTCTACCGTTGGGCCCGACGAGCACCAGCAGGAATTGCGCGACTTCACCAACATTGGCAAGACGGTCCAACAGCGGTCCGCCGGAGAGGCTTACGGCGTCGCGTAGTTGCGCGAGCTGCTCGTCGGTGAGGTTGCCGTACTCGACCGGCTCCATTCCACCGGGGCACACACAGTTCGCGCGAATACCGTACGCCGCGTAGTCGACCGCAGTGGTCCTCGTCATCGAGACCAGGCCGCCCTTGGCGGCTGCGTAGGCGGCACTGCCCTTGAAGCCCACCAACGCCACCATGGAACCGACATTGACGACGGCACCGTCGCGGCGTTGCATCATCGACGGCAGCACCGCCCGGGTGAATAGAAAGGGGCCAGTGAGATCGACGGCCAGGAAGCTGTCCCACTCGTCGAGCGGCGTCTCGTGCAGCGGATGGGGCGCCGCGTGCAGTCCGGCGTTGTTGATCAAAATGTCGACGCCGCCGAACGCTTGGATCGATTGCGCGGCAGCGCGGTTCGCGGTGTCGGGCTTGGCCACGTCACCGGCCACGACCAGCACGCGCCCACCGTTCACTTCGATGACACCGGCGACCTCCTCGAGCTTCTCCGCACGTCTGCCGACCAGTGTGACCGCAGCGCCTTCCCGCGCGAACAGCGTCGCGGTCGCCGCCCCGAGTCCTGTTCCTGCACCGGTGATCACGGCCACCTTGCCGTCAAGCTGTCCCACGTTCAGCTGCCACCTTTCAACTGACCTCGGACGACCTTTCCCATCGGGTTGCGTGGCAGCCGGGTGATGACGAACTCGTCCGGAACCTTGCTGTGAGACAGCACCTCACGGGCTTGCAGACGCACCTGGGCGATGTCCACGGTGCCCCCTGGCGCCGTCTCGACGTATGCGACGATGCGTTGGCCCAGCCTCTCGTCGTCCTCCCCGACCACGGCAACGTCGCGCACTCCAGGCAGCTGGCCGAGCACGCTCTCGAGCTCGGCCGCGTTGACGTTCACCCCGCCGCGGACGATCACATCGGCGGTGCGTCCGTTCACGTGCACCGCCCCATCGGCATCTACCCAGCCGTAATCCCCTGTACGGAGACACCTTTCAGCGCCCGGCCGGGGTGCGAACCCGTCCGGCGTCCACGTGCCCGCGGCCGGCAGGTACATGTTGGCCCAGGCTCCACTTACGGCGGCGGACACCGTCAGTGCGCCCTGCTGACCAACGACCAACCGGCGGCCATGCTCGTCGCACGCGTGGACCGCGAGGTGTGGCAGTGGCTTGCCGGCTGAGCCCGCGGCATGCGGTACCTCGGGGTCCTCGATGCATACGACTCCCGGCGCTTCGGTCATGCCGTAGGAGCCGATGAGCCGACGACCGAACTTCGATTCGAAAGCACTGCGCAGCGGTTCCGAGAGTCCCGCGGCCCCCGTCCCTGCCACCCGCAGTGAGGCCAGCATGTCCGCGGTGATCTCGTCGTCGTGGACCAGGTCGTAAATAGTTGCCGGAACGAGCGCGTTCACCATGGTCAGCTTACGGTCGCGGCACGCGTAGGCGACGCCACGCGCGTTCATTCGCTCGACCGCCACGCAGGTGGCTTGGGCGAACAGCGCGGGCAGCGCGCCAACGGCGATCAGATTGTGGATGCTCATCGGAAGGACGACGCCGATCCTGTCGTCCGCACGCAACTGGGCTTCAGCCAGCACCGCGGCGAGGAGGGACACTGCTGACCGGCTGTGCACGAACGCCTTTGGTGTGCCGGTGGTTCCGCTGGTGAAGCCAATCGCGCACGGCACCGAGGGATCGGGAGGTGGGGCGTCGAACGTGTCGTCGGCCGCCAGCGACGGCAGGTCCTGCTCGGTGATCGTCAGCGTGGGCGTGACGAGCGCGCGCTGCCGTTGACGTTCGGCCTCAGGAGCGGCGGGGTTGACACCTACCCAGATCGCGCCCGTCATCGCGCACGCGAGGTAAACCTCCACCGAAGCAACCGAATTCGGCAGCATCACCGCGACACGATCTCCCAGGTCCACCCCGAGCCGAGCCAGACCGGCCGCCATCTGTTGGACCGAGGTTGCGAGCTCTTGGTAACTCATCGATCGCCGAGAGTCCTCCAGCGCAACGCCGCGTGGGTCGGGCCGGTCCAGGAGCGCAAGGAAGTCGGGCGCCGTCATCGTTGGCTAATCGGTCTTCCAGTTCGGCGCTCTTTTCTCGGCGAACGCACGGAACCCTTCGGTGAAATCCGGGTGGTGCCATTGGGTTTTGACCAAACCGAAGCCATACTCGACGGCCTGCGAGTAGGGCATCTCGAGCGAAGCCCAGACCGCCTGCTGCGACAGTGACACTGCGTGCGGCGAGTTGAGGGTGATGTCGTGGGCGATCTGCCGCGCGGTCGCAAGCAGTTCCCCCGGCTCGGTCAGCTCATCTACCAGCCCGAGATCGTATGCGCGTTGGGCAGAGAGCCGGAAGGCTCTGCCCTGCAGGGTCATTCGCAACGCGGTGCCCAGTGGCAACCGTTTAGCCAACCCCACGTTTTCAGGACCACCGACCATCCCGACATTGACGTGGCTGTCCAGAAAGACCGCGTTCGTGGAGGCGACGATGATGTCCGCGTCGACGACAAAATGCAGTCCGGCGCCCACCGCCATGCCGTTCACCGCGCACACCGTGGGCTTCCAGACGTTGTTGTGGCGCGATGTCAGTCCGACGTCTTCGCTCATTCGTCCGAGTCCCACGCCGACACCGCCGCGCTGGTTGACGCCGTTCAGATCGGCACCGGTGCAGAAGTGTCGTTCACCGGCCCCGGTGATCAGCACGCAACGGATGGCGGGATCCTCTGCGATATGCCGCCACGCCTGCTGAAACCACTTCAGGATTGCCGGTGTTAGGGCGTTGCCATGGTCGGGCCGATTCAGTGTGATGTGGGCGATGTGGTCCGCAACGTGGAACAAGACCTCACCTTCGGGTGGCGCATCCATCGTGCTCCTCTCAGGCCAGCGCTTCGTCGACCAGTCGCGCGACGTCAGCCATATCGGGGGTTCTGCATGCCGCGATGTACTCACGCCGTAGCCGGGCGACAAGCTCTGCGACCGTAGGGATGTCGTCGATGAGGTCGATACCCTGCCCCGCCGACCAAAGGTTCTTCCAGGGCTTCACACCGTCGGGTAGGTGTGTGTGATTGATCTTGCCCGCTACGGCAGGCTTGGGAAGAGCGGACGGGTCGAGCCCCACCGTGGTCATCGATTCCGTCATCCAGTTGGCCCCCACTCCGGCGATGTCTGGGGTGTACAGCAGGTCCGTGGACGAGGCGCGCAAGATCATGGCCTTGTACTCGTCCGCGGCCATCGACTCCCTGGTGGCGATGAAACGCGTACCGAGATACGACAAGTCAGCACCGAGGATCTCTGCGGCGCGAATCACCGCGCCATTGGAGACCGCGCCAGCCATCACGATGACGCCGTCGAACATGCTTCTTATCTTGGGAATCAGCACGAGGTGGCTGATCGTCCCGGAATGCCCGCCTCCGCCGGCGCCGATGCAGGTCAGTCCGTCGACGCCACCCGCGATCGCCTTCTCCGCGAATCGAATCGTCGTCACGTCGTGGAAGATCACTCGGCCCATGTCATGCACCCGTCGCGCGAGCGTCGCGGGATTGCCGGTCGCCGAGATGATGATCTCGACGCCGTAGCGCTCGCACACGCCCAGATTCTCGGCCAGCTCGTCCTCATCGAGGAACGTCGCGAGGTTGACCGCCAGCGGCCCGACCCGCGCTGTCGGATTCGTTTCCGAATAAACGTCGAGTTCCTCGCGGATGGCGCGCAACCAGGCGTCGAAAACCTCGATCCCGCGTGCATTCTGCCTCGGCAGCGCGCCGACGATGCCCGCCTTGCACGCTTCGGTGACCAACTGCGGGCCCGATACCAGAAACATGGGTGCGCAGATCGCGGGCAGCGTCAGATTCTGCCGTAACCGGTGGTCGAGGGCCATGACGTCACGTTATCGCCGGAAAAAGCCCCTCAGCCAGTGCCGTAGCTGAAAACGGGACTTCGGGTGGCTACCCTGTAGCCAAGAATGGCGATCGGAGAATGACGATGGCGTCGGCCACCGTGACCACACAGAAGGCTCAGGACGAACGCAGCAGACTGCTGACGGCGGCGATGGAGGTGCTCCAGCGCAGCGGCTGGTGGGGGTTCAAAGTCGAAAGCGTGCTTCGGCAGGCGAAGCTCTCGACGCGAAGCTTCTACCGGTATTTCGACAAGAAGAGCGACCTGTTGCTCGCGCTGCTCGAATACGAAGTCGGTGGGGCGGCCATTCACCTGCGCCGAGTTGCCGACGCAGCGAGTACCCCGCCGGAGAAGGTCCGCGCATGGTTGGCCGCGACCATCGACATGGCGTACCTGGAAGACCTAGCGAAGCCGTCGTCGCTGTTCGCGTCGCATTGGCGGGAGCTGCTGCCCGAGTATCCCGACGAACTCGAGCGCGTCACCGAGCGCCTGATCGCACCGCTGGCCGAGGCCATTCGGGCAGGCAAGGACGGCGGCGACTTTCACTCAGACGACCCCATCGCCGATGCGAAGGCGATCTATTTTTTGGTCGCAGGCATGACCGCCGACCAGGCTGCCGCGGGCGGCCCCATTCCCCGCGAAGAGTTGGAGCATATCGTGATGCCGTTCATCAGCCGCGCCCTCGGCATGCATTAGATTCCGACCAGCGCCGCCAGCCGTTCGCGTTGCCATGCCGGGTCGCCGAAGAGGATCTCCGACGTCTTGGCACGCTTGAAGTACAGGTGGGCGGGATGTTCCCAGGTGAAGCCGATCCCACCGTGGATTTGGATGTTCTCCCCCGCGACACGGGTATAGGCCGCCGAGCAGTGTGCCTTGGCCAGCGCCGCGGCTACTAACGCCTCGTCGTTGCCGTCATCGAGAACACCGGCCGCGTAGTAGGCCGCCGATCGGGCCGATTCCACGTCCACGAGCATGTCGGCGCACTTGTGCTTGATGGCCTGGAAACTTCCTATCGGCCTGCCGAACTGGATGCGGACCTTCGCATACTCAACCGCCATGTCCAGGCAGCGCTGGGCTCCGCCAACCTGTTCGGCGGCCACTAAGATCGCCGCGATCGCCATGGCCCGCTCGAACACGGCCTCACCGTCGGCGTCGCCGGCCAACGGGCGAGCCGGAGCGGAGGCGAGCTCGACGCGTGCCTGGGGCCGCGTCATGTCCAGCGTGCTCAGCGCCGTGACAGTCACCTCCGGTGAGTTTGCCTCCACTACGTAGAGATTGACAGTGCCGAGCGGCGACCGCGCCGAGGTGATCAATATATCGGCGTGCTGTCCGTCGACGACGTACATCTTTACGCCTGTCAATCGGACCCCGCCGCCAACGCCTGCCTCCGCAGTCACCTCCGCCGCGGATGCACCCCAGCTTCCGGACTGCTCGGCGATGGCCAATGTCCCGATGCAATCGCCCGACGCCAACCCCGGAAGGTACTGGGTCTTGAGTTCGTCGTCCTCGGAAAGCATGACCGCGCCTGCCGCCGCCACAGTCGACACCAACGGCGCGACCAGCAGCGCCGCGCCGGCGCGCTCTGCGACCAGCGCGAAATCGAGGAATCGGAAACCACCGCCACCGTATGCCTCCGGCACGATCAGACCCGGGAGGCCCAGTTGCCCGGCCATCTGTGACCACACCGCCGGATCCGCTGCGCCGCCTTCGGCCATCAGGCGCCGCACCTCGGTTTCTGGCGAGCGCTTGTCGAAGAACGCCGCGGCGGCGCCGGTCAACTCGTGTTGTTCCTCGGTAAGCGTGAAACTCATCATCCCTCCGCGCTCAGTTGCCGGTGAAATCCGGCTCGCGTCGTTCGACGAACGCACGGAGGCCTTCTTTGAAATCGGCACTCCGCACGGTGGCTTCGACAGATTTGGTCTCCTGCGACAGCGCCGCGTCCAGCCCGTCTAACGCGGGGTTGTTGAGCAGCTTTTTGGTGTGACCGAGCGAATACGTCGGCCCCGAGGCCAGTTCCGTCGCCAACTCTTCGGCCACCTGCTCAAGGGCATCCGGCGCGACGGCGGCATCGATCAAACCCCATTCCACGGCCGTCGCCGCATCGATTGCGGTGCCCCGGAAGAGCATCTGGCGGGCCCTGCGCAAACCCACCAACCGGGGCAGCAGGAACGACCCGCCGCTGTCCACCGAAAAGCCACGTTTGCAGAACGGTTCGACGAACGCGGCATCGGTGGCCGCGACGACGAAATCGCACACCACGGCCAGATGCAGACCCAGTCCGATCGCCTTGCCCTGCACGGCGCTGATGGTCGGCACGGGGCAGTTCCACACCGCAGAGATGAGTCCGTGGGCACCGGCCTCCAACGAGCGGGTCAAGTGGCCGGTGCGGGGTTTGCCCTGATCGGCGTTCGCAGAGACCAGATCCGCGCCTGCGCAGAAGTTGCGACCTTCCGCGCGAATCAGAATCGCGCGCACGTCGCCACCACCATCGACCGCCCGGATCTCGCCGAGCAACGCCGCGCATTCCTGTTGCCGCAACGCATTTCCCTTGTCTGGCCGGTTCAACGTCAGGATCAACGCGGAACCGACCACCGCCGCCGTGATCCCCGCGGAAGCGTCACGCATTGTTGGACTTCAGTAGTTCGCCGTGGCGCTCGAAAATGCGCACGGCGTCCCGCTGCAGATCCTTCGGCGCATCCGGCAGCATGGCGGCGCCGAGTTCTCGGCTGGGGAGGCTGATGGTCGCATCGGCTTGCGCCGTGGTGTCACCGCGCTGGTTCTGCACCTCGACGGCGACGTCGATCAGCATCAGGCCATCCTCTTGCCGCTTGCCGTCGACCTTACCGGTGAGGTACTGAATGTCGCCCTGGTAGTTGAACTTCCGGATCTCGTCGTGCTGACGGACCACGAAGCCGCCATCGCCCATCCAGTCGGTGAGGAAGTGGTGAATCCAGCATTCACGCAACACGCCGTAGTCGTAGGCCCTTGGGTTGCCGATGGCCTTGGCCCATTCGGAATCCCAGTGCACGCGCTGTGCGACGTCGGGCACGCCGTACTCGTTGTCGATGTAAAACGCCGGGATTCGGCGGCGGTTCTGGTACGCCAACCTACCCGTCTTCAGCCCATAGGGCACAAAACCGTAACCGCCGGCATGGAATACCACCATGTCGGTGGTAGTGAGTGGTCCTTTGGCCATCGTCCCCATCTCCTCGCCGACGACGACGTCCTCCCAGTACCGCGGTTCGGCGCCACGCACCTTTTCGGCAGCGTAGATCTCGTCCAGCGCGGCGATGTCCTCTTTGGTGTAGGACGGATCTTCGATCGCGCTGTACTTGCCCTTCTCGCGGGCTTTCTTGCGTTCGGTGTAGATCACCAAGGTTCGGTAGACGCCCACGACCTCGGCGTGCTGGTTCATCTTCACGTCTCGCAGCACACGTATCACCGATCGCCCGGCGAAGTCCGACGTTTTCTCCTCGACGGACTCCAGCCCTGAGAAGCTGTACAGGGTGTCACCGGGATAGACGGGGCGATACCACTCCCATGTCCCGCCGGACACGAAGGCGTGTATCCCGCGATAGCTGCCGCCACGCAGTTCTTTCGGCAGCTTGTCGCCGCGTAGCGGCGCGTTGAGGACAGCGGCCATGATTTGCGGCGCGATCTGGCCGCCCCATCGCGTCGCCCGGCCGTAGTCCGGGTCGGTGTAGAGCGGATTGTCGTCGCCGTAGCCGTGCGCGAAGTTGCGGATCGCCTCGGGGGTAGCGGTAGCGATGAGCTCCTGACTGCGCGCGGCAGCCCACACCCGTAGCGCCGCACGGTCTTTGGCGATATCGGCGTCGTCGATCTCGGCCGACGTCGCTTCCTTGAACTTTTCCGACGTGGTGTCCGTGTTCGTGGCTTGGATCATGGAGGGCTCCTGGTTGGCGGGTGAAGGATGTGGCTCGTGTCAGGCGTTCGCACCGACGATGTCGTCGCGCGGCAGCCCCAGTACTTGCTCGGCGATGGTGTTGCGCTGGATCTCTGCGGTACCCGCACCGATCGTGGAGGCTCTGGTGGCGAGGAAACCGGTTACCCAGCGGCCACGCTGCACCGAGTGCTTGTCATCCGGCGACAGCATCGCGGGTGCACCGATCAGGTCGACGGCCAGTTCGTGCAGCCGTTTTTCGAACTCGGTGAACATCAACCGGCCGATCGAGGACACTGGCCCTGGGTCGGACCCGGCGAGTACCGTGCTCAGCGTCCGGGTGTTGTTAAGGACGACCAGCCGCACGTCTATCTCGATGCCGGCCAACAGTTGGCGGACCCGTGGGTCGCCTGTGCGGCCCAGTTCCGCTGCCAGAGCGTGTATTTCGTCGACGATCCGGCGATATCGCATGCCTTGCGCGACACCTGCCGTCGATCGCTCGTGGCCCAAACTCGTGCGGGCGATCTTCCAGCCCTCGTTTTCCTGCCCGACTCGATTCGCGACGGGAACACGGACTTGGTCGAGGAATATCTCGCAGAACGACGAGCCGCCAGTCATGTCACGAAGGGGGCGCACCGTGACACCCGGTGATGCCATGTCGATCAGCAGGTAACTTATCCCGTCTTGGCGCGATTCGCGCGACCCGGTGCGCACCAAGGCGAACAACCAATCGGCGTTGCGCGCATTGGTGATCCAGATCTTCTGCCCGGAGACGACGTACGCGTCGCCGTCGCGATCGGCACGAGTGCGCAGACTGGGCAGGTCCGAACCCGCCTCTGGTTCGGAAAAGCCTTGCACCCAGATGCTATCGCCGCGTAGACCAGCGCGCAGGAATCGTTCGCGTTGCTCGTCGGTGCCGTGCTGGATGATCGTCGGGCCCACCACGAAGATTCCTGCCCCCGGGTGCGCGGGCCGTCGCACCTTGGCGAATTCCTCGTGATAGATCACCTGCCCGGTCAGCGACAGTTCCATGCCGCCCCAGCGCTTTGGCCACGACGGCGCAGCGATACCCTCGTCGACCAGCAATGCCGACCACCGACGCTGCCAGGCCAGCCGCTCTGCGGGATCCTTCGGTGCGCGCCCAGGGTCGTTCGCCCGAAGAAAAGCGCGCAGCTCTTCCCTGAACCCTGACATCACACCGCCTCCACGAGTGGTGAAAGAGCTCCTATTGCAAGCAGTTTCGATCTATCGAAGTCATGTCGGGTGGTCAGTGCACGTCGCAAATGCAGGTGCACGCCGGTCTCCCAGGAATACCCCATCGCCCCGTGAAGGTGAATTGCGGTCTCAGCGACCTCGATCGCGGCACGCGGCACCCAGCGCGCGGCCGACGCCACGGTGGCCGAGGCGGTGTCGGCACCGTCTTCACAGGCGACCGCCGCCAACTGCACGGCCGCACGCGCCTGTTCGGTCGCGATGTACATGTCGGCGAGCCGGTGCTTGATGGTCTGAAAACTGCCGATCGGACGGCCAAACTGCTGACGGCCCTTGGCGTGATCGATCGTCTTGGTCAGGAGGGCCTGCATGCCGCCCACGAGTTCGGCCGCGGTGAGCAACGCCAGTTCACGCCGGTGTGCGGTCCAGTCGCCGATCCGCAGGATGTCGACCGGGCGCGCGCCTTCCAGATCGACCGTTGCGGTGGGTCTCGTCGGGTCCGCAGCCGACCGGCGGACCGGCGGCGGCAGCGCCGCCGTGTCCAGCACGACGATCGCCGACTCGCCTGCGCCACAGTCCCGCGCCGGCAGCGCGACCGCGTCGGTCTCGTCGTCGTCAGGAACACAGGCTCGTCCGCTCACGACCCCCGTTTCGGATAGTTCGACCGTGTCGAAACCGCACAGTGCGGTGATCCTCGAGCCACCGCACAGCGCATCGAGAAAGCCCGTGGATTGCTCATGAGCACTCCACGCCGAGGCAAGGACGATCGTCGCCGCGGCAGGCTCGGGTACCAGGACCGCGCCCACCTTCTCGGCGACGACAGTGGCTTCTAACAGGCGCGCGCCGATTCCGGCGGGTTCGGGTACCCGCAAGGCCGGCAGGCCCATCTCACACAGGGCCGCCCACCGCTGACGATCGGCGGTTCGAGACGTCATCGACGCTGCGGTGATCGCCTCGGCATCGCTCCGCCGCGCGAAGAACTCCGCAATGGCGTCGGCGAGCGCCAGGACGTCGCCATCCATTTCGAAATTCACGCATTCCAGGGAACTAGGCCGGTAACCGTGAGCGCAATATCTACGGGCGTTTTGGCGGGCAAATGCCGTTCTCAGTTCTGGACCGGCGCAAACGGGTCCGGAGCTCGTACGGTCGTCATAGCGACAACGTTGCGAGGAAGGGCAAGCATGAGCGCGGCGCCGGTATCAGGCCAGACGGGCGTGGAGGACATCCTTGGCCGGCTGGCGAGACTGGCACCGGCGAGCACGGCCCTGATCGTCGACGGGTTGGAGTACCCGTTCGGGCAGCTCGCCGAGGCGTCCGAGCGGGTCTCCAAGCAGCTGACCCCGGGCACCAGGGTGCTGGTGCGGTTGGGCAACAACGCGGCCTCGGTCGTCGCGATCCACGCGGCGTGGCGCGCGGGGTGTTCTGTCGTCGCCGCAAGCACGATGGTGCCGGAGTCCGAAGTGCGGCGGCGGCTGGCCGAGACGTCGGCGGCCGCACTGGTGACGCCGGCCACCTGCGGTGGTCTGGATGTCGACTTCGCCGACACCGAGGTTCGTGACGGCGCACCGGTCGGCGAGGCGGTGGTCATGTTCACGTCGGGCACCACCGGCACGCCGAAGGGCGCGTCGTTGACGTTCTCCGCCTTGCGCGGATCGGTGGCGGGGATCGCTACGGGCAATGGGCTCGACGGTGACGGCCGCCCCCCGCGACAGCCTGCACGTGGACCGCGCATCGTACTGGTACCAATCGCTCACATGGGCGGCTTCCTTGGCATGCTCACCGCATGGTGGCTTGGTAAACCGGCGCTGCTCGTCGAAAAGTTTTCGCCCGAGCGGGTATTCGACCTGGTCGAGCGGTATCGCCTCGGTGTGCTGGGCCTGACGCCAGCGATGGTGTGGGAGCTGGCTGCGTCCGACGGTGCGAGCGGGCTGCCTGGAGTGGACTACGTGATCGTCGGTACCGCAGCGATTCCCGAAGCGACGCGTCGTGCATTCGAACAGAAATACGGCGTACCCGTGCTGCGTAATTACGGGCAGACCGAGTTCGCCGGGGCGATTGCCTTCGAGCGGCCCGCCGACGTCGCCGCGGGTAAGCGCCCCGACGGCACCGTAGGCCGGGTCGCACCCGGAGTAGAGGTCGCGATCCTCGGCCCCGACGGCGCACCGGTGCCGGTCGGTGAGGTCGGCGAGATATCGGCGCGCGCCGCATCGGCCATGTCGGGTTATCTGAGTGCCGACGGTCAACCCGCTGATCCCGGAAACTGGTTGCGCACCGGCGATCTCGGAACCATCGATGACGATGGATTCCTGTTCGTCGTCGGTCGGGTACGCGACATGGTGGTGTGCGGAGGCTTCAACGTTTATCCCGCCCAGGTGGAGGCGGCGCTCAACGATCTGGCCCAGATCGCAGATTCCGCGGTTGCCGGTGTTCCCGACGAGAGGCTGGGCGAGGTTCCGGTCGCAGCTGTCGTGCTGCAGCCCGGCGCAACCGCTGACGCTGAGACGATCCGGCGGGCGCTGCGCGCCGTGCTTGCCGCATATGAGTTGCCCCGTCGCATCGCATTCGTCGACGCGATCCCGCGCCTTGATTCGGGCAAGGTCAACCGCGAAGAGGTCGCACGACTCGTGGAAAGCCGGCGGCAATGACGGTATCTGACACGGTAGCTCTGACCGATCTGGACGACAACGAATTTCGCGATCGCTTACGGCGATGGTTCATGGCGAACCCGGCTCCTGAGCTCGCTGCCTGCGCGTCGGTCGGCGACGACCGCGACGCGGACTATCTAGCGGCCCAGCGGCTCTGGCAAAAGCGGCTTGCGGGAGCCGGCCTGGCTTGTATCGCATGGCCGACCGCATATGGCGGCCAGGACGCGACCCCGATGCAGCAGTTGATTTTTCACGAGGAACACCAACGCGCGGGCGGGCGTGGCGGCGAACCGTTCTTCGTCGGGATCGGCCACGCCGGCCCCACGATCATCTCCGAAGGCACTGAGGAGCAACGCCGCCGCTGGCTGCCCGGCATCCTCACGGGCGATCTGATTTTCGCTCAATGCTTCTCCGAACCCGGCGCCGGGTCTGACCTCGCGGCCATCACGACCAGGGGTGTCGTCGACGACGACCATGTGGTAGTAACCGGACAGAAGATCTGGAACTCCCGCGCCCACAATGCCGATATGTGTGAACTGCTGGTGCGTACTGATGCCTCGAATCGGTACGGCGGGCTGACGTATCTCATCGCCGACATGCGCACACCGGGAATCACCGTGCGTCCGATCACAGCGATCACCGGCAGACCCGAATTCTGCGCGGTGTTCTTCGACGGCGCGCGCATCCCGCTGGAGAACGTCCTCGGAAAAATCGGCGCGGGATGGAAGGTGGCGACCACCACGCTGCTGTTCGAGCGCAGCACGGCATTCGCGGCCACCGTCATCGGATTGCAGCGGATCGTGGCGCAGCTGGCCGAAACCCATGCGGACAATCCTGCCCTGATGGATCGCCTACAGGAGCTCGCCGACGACGTGTTCGCCGTGCGGGCGCTGCTGTACAAGACCGTCTCCGAGCAACAACAGGGCGGCGAGCCCGGCCCTGCCAGCAGCGCGCTGAAGTTGGTCGCCACCGAGCTGAACCACAGGATCCGCAAATTCGGTGTGCTGGCGAATCTCGACGAGGTCGAGCAGTATTTCGAATCGTTCGGATTGCGGATCGGCGGCGGGACATCCGAGGTGCAACGCAACATCCTTGCCGAGCGCGTACTCGGCTTGCCGAAAGAGGCCCGGCGGTAACGAGTCTGGACTCCCGGGCGGTGGACAAGCTAGCTCGACGACGCACAGATCACGAAGTGGACCGGTCAGCTGTTCGTCCATTTGGGTGGCCGCTTCTCGGCGAAGGCTACCGCGCCCTCTTTGGCGTCGTTTGACGCGAAAACAGGTCCAATGATTTCGAATTGGCGGCGCCATACCTCATCGGCCGGCCATTCGCGCGACTCGATCATCACCCGCTTGGTCGCCGCGACGGCGAGCGGCCCGTTGGCGGTGATCTCCTCGGCCAGCGCGATCGCTCCGCCCAGGGCGCCACCCGGTCCGGTCAGCACGTTGACCATCCCCAACTCGTGCGCGCGGCGCGCCGGGAGGTTAGCGCCGGTCAGCGCCAGTTGCATGGCGATCGCCGCCGGTATCCGCTGCGGCAACCGGATCAATCCCCCGCCGCCCGCCACCAGGCCGCGCTTCACCTCGGGAATGCCGAAGGTGGCGTCATCGGCCGCGACGATCAGATCGGTGGCCAATGCCACTTCGGTGCCACCGGCGAGGGCGTAACCTTCGACCGCGGCGATCAGCGGCTTCACCGGAGGCCGTTCCGTGAAGCCGAGACCCCGGCCTTCTACCGCGACATTTTCTCCCCGCGCGAATGCCTTGAGATCCATTCCCGCACAGAACGATCCGCCAGCTCCCGTGACGATGCCAACCGACAATGCCGGATCGTCGTCCAGCCGGTCGGTAGCCGCGGCGAGGCCCTGGCTCACCGCGGCGTCTATCGCGTTCTTCGCCTGCGGCCGATTGATCGTGATAATGAGGATGCGGTGGCGTTGCTCGACGAGGACTGGGTTGTTGGCGTCTGAAGTCACGGCTAACAGCATAATAGTATCACTGATTGTGACAGGCGGCGGCCTCGTGGCAATGCACCTGGGGACAACCCGATTGCCGCCCCCCGGCATAATCCACCGACATGCCTCCTATACGCGTATGGTCAGTGCGTGGCCAAGCGACTGAACGCCGTCGAGCGCGCACCGCTCACGCGGGAGCTGATCGCCTCCGTCGCGGCGGACCTCATCCGAACCGAGGGGATCGACGCGCTCACGATGCGCACGGTCGCCGCGAAGCTCGGCGTGTCGGCAATGGCCCTCTACCACCACGTGGATGACAAGGACGAAATCGTGCGGCTGGTCGGCGATCAGATCCTCGCCAAGATCAAACTCCCGGACCCGGACACCGGCGACTGGCGTCGGCTGCTCGTGGACACGACCATCGACACTCACGAGGCGCTGCGCAGCGTGCCAGGCATGACAACAGTTCTGCTGACGCGCAAGATGCTTCCCAACGCGCGGCGAATCGTGTCGTTCTGCCTGAGGCAGTTCGAACGTGCCGGCCTGAGTAGGGCGGAAGCGAATGTCGCCTATGCCGGATTGCATCAGCTCAGCGTGGGCCGGCTCCTGATCGAGACGAGTCCGAACTTCGAGGTGCACTCGGCGCTGGCCGACGATACGGAACTCGCCGCCTACATGAAAGCGCTACACGACCGATCGTCGTTCGAGCAGGCGGTGTCGGCACTGCTCGACCACTATGACCACAAACGGCGGTCATGATATACACGTAAACTATACGGCGTAAGAGCCCATCATCGACGAGGAGACCGATGCCCGCCTTCGATGAAGTGGACTACGGACTGCCCGAGGGAATCCTCGTGCAGGCCGACGGCCCGATCCGGCTGGTGACCCTCAACCGTCCTGACGACCTCAACGGCGCCAACCGTCCCATGCATCAGGCGCTCGCGAAGGTGTGGGGTCGTCTCGATCGGGATGCCGGTGTGCGCGCGGTCGTTCTCACGGGTGCCGGGCAGGCGTTCAGTGCGGGAGGCGACTTCGGCTACATGCAGGAAAACATCGCCGACGAGGCGATGCGCGCGCAGACCATGGCCGAGGGCAGGGCCATCATCGAGGGCATGGTGCGCTGCCGCCTGCCGGTGGTGGCGGCCGTGAACGGGCCCGCGGTAGGCCTCGGGTGCAGCCTCGCCGTCCTCTCGGACATCGTGCTCATCGCCGAGGGCGCCTTCCTCGCCGATCCGCATCTGCGTATGGGCCTCGTCCCCGGGGACGGGGGCATGTCGTGGCCGACTCTCATCGGCTTGTCGCGGGCGAAAGAGTACCTGTTTCTCGGGGGCCGTATCCCCGCGGACGAGGCAGTCCGGCTCGGCTTGGCGAGCCGCACGGTAGCGGCGCAGTCCCTGCTGGACGAAGCGCTCACTCTCGCAACGAAACTGGCGAGCATGCCGCCGGCCGCGCTCAGGCAGACGAAACGGGCGCTGAACTCCTATCTGGAGGTCCAGCTCGAGCACGCGTTCGCGCGCGGGCTGGACGGCGAACTGGTGAGCATGGGCTCCGACGAACACCGGGATGCGGTTGTGCGCGCCCGAAACAAGGCCGCTGGCCGGAGCCGCTGAGACCGCGGCCGGCAGCTCAGGCCCGCTCGGAGCGCAGGACGCGCCGCATGATCTTGCCGGTCGCCGTTTTCGGTATCTCGTCGAGGATCGCAACGCTGCGTGGGTACTTGTAGGCGGCCATGCGCTGTCGGCAGAACTCGATCAATGCGTCGGCGTCTACGATGTGGCCCTCGCGCAAGGAAACGAATGCCTTGACCGTCTCGCCTCGATAGGGATCGGGGTGACCGACGACAGCGGCTTCCCGTACCGCCTCGTGCGTGTACAACACGTCCTCGACCTCTCGCGGCCAGACCTTGTATCCGCTGGCCACGATCATGTCCTTCTTGCGGTCCACCAAATAGAACCAGCCCGCGTCGTCGACGTAGCCGACGTCGCCCGTCAACAGTCGCCCGTTATGGAAGGCCGCTGCGGTCTGGTCCGGCTGGTTCCAGTAACCCGGCACGACCTGCGGTCCCGAGACAGCAAGTTCGCCGATCTGCCCGGGCGGCAGCTGCTGACCTTCGTCATCGAGCACGGCGACGTCGACACCCGGCAGCGGCTTGCCGACCGATAGTGCCCCTGTCTGAGGATCGACCGGTGCATCGTCGCCCATGGGCACAGCGAGCACCGGGCAGGTCGTCTCCGTCATCCCGTAGACGTTGTGGATGTAGGTGCCGAATCGGTCCTGGAAGCGCTCCAGTACACCGACAGCCACGGGCGCCCCGCCGGAGGCGATTGTGGTCAGGCTAGCCAGATCCGGCCGTGTAGCGTCGGACTCCGCGAGGGCGATGAATGCCGTGAGCGCGCCAACCGTGAAGGTAGGCCGGTGACGGCGCACCGCGTCCAGCACGACGTCGGGGCGAAATCGGTTGCACAACACCAGCACACCGCCCGCGGCGATCGCGGTCGCGATGTGTCCGGTCAGCCCCGTCACGTGGAACAACGGGGCGATTCCGAGTACGGTGTCGCCGTCGGCGAGCGCAAACCATTCCCGGTAACTCCGGCCACCCGTGACGATGTTGCCGTGCGTGTTCGTAGCACCCTTGGGCTTTCCCGTCGTACCGGAGGTGTACGTGATGACGGCGACGTCACCGCTCACCGGGGCCCGTTTGTCGGGACGTCGACCCCAGTGCTCGGCGATGAGCGCGTGCAAGCCGTCGCTTGGGTTCTGCCAGTCGAGCGCGTTCGTGGTGATCACTCGCTCGACCGGCCCTCCGCCGAGGGCATCCGCAAGCTCTCGTGTGTACAACTCGTCGAGCGCGATCAGCACCCGGGGCGTGGCATCGTCGGCGAGCTTCACGACCTCGCCTGGTGTGAGCATCGGGTTGATCGGCACCGCCGAGCCGCCGAGTTTCCAGATGGCCAGCAGCGCAATGACGTACTGAGGCACGTTCTGCAGGTACAGCGCCGCGCGGTCGCCGGAACCGAAACCGCCGGCGGCAAGCGCGACGGCCAGACCGTCACTGGCGCTGTCGACTTCGCCGTAGGTGAGCACCGTGTCGAAATGCGCCAGTGCAGGGCGGTGCGGCGCATCGGCGGCCCAGCGCCGGAAGGTGTCGAGCAGCGTGGGTTCGTTGTACACCCTCGATGCCTAGTTGGTGCCCTCGGTCAGCTTGATACCGTTCTCGCGCAGGAAATTACGCTTCTTCGTGTCATCAAGGCCGTCGACCTTGTTGTAGAAGTCGGCTGGCTCGCGCAGTCCTTCTGCGTGCGGCCAGTCCGACCCCATCAGCAGGGTCTCGTCAGTCCCGAGCTTTTCAATCATCGCCACGGTGTCGTCCTCGGGGTAGGGCACCACCCGAACATGCTTCTTGAAGATCGCGCTGGGCCGCTCCTTGAGCTGACCGCCGAGCCACCGGCCGTTGCGCGCCATTCCACGACTCTTGTCCATGTGGCGGATGAAGTGCGGAACCCACTCGGCGCCAAACTCGCTGACGAGCACCTTGATGTTGGGGTAGCGACCGAAGATGTTGTCGAAGATGAGCGCGGAGATCGTGTCGGTGATCGGCCGCTCCCCGTAGGTGTTCTGCCATTGCCACGCCGAGAACTGGAACGGGGGAACCAGGCCCCAACCCCAGTCGGAGGCGATGTTGTCCTGGTAGTAGAACTCGGCGATGTGGTAGCACACCACCGCTTTGGCCTCGTTGATTCGCGCCCAGAACGGGTCGAAGTACGGATCACCCGGTGAGCGTCCGTATGCCGGCCCGGCTGGCAGCACCACGAAGCGTGCACCCGCGTCAAGAACTCGGTCGAGTTCCTCGCACGCGCGGTCCAGATTGCGCATCGACATGAGAGCGGGGGCATAGATCCGATTCTTGAAGTTGAAGCCCCAGTCCTCGTTGATCCACTTGTTGAAGGATTCGATGTTGTCATAGAGCGGATCGACGCCGCGCAGGTACTGCTCGGCCATCAGCGCCCAACCGCCGGGGTACATGATCGCCCGTTCGATTTGCTGTTCGTTGAGTTGCGCCAGCCGCGCCTCCCGATCCAGGTACTCCGGCTGCATGGGCTCGTAGAAGCGGTCGGCCTCGGCCGCGTTGCCGGCGGCGCGCTGCTTGAGCATCTCGACGAGCGACCCCGGCACATAAGCCTCGTCCAGATCGTTCTCGAGCGCGGTGACGATCTGATCGTTGGCCAGCAGCACTTTGCGTCCCGACGGCGCGATGATCGGCCGAACAGCGGTGTCCAACTTGTCCTTCGGCATGAAGCGGGTGAAGCAGTCCTCCGCTTCGTAGGAGTGCTGATCGAAGTCGGTCAGTTGGTAAGGCAGTTCGCCGACCGTGTTCTCGATGAGTGCCATGGCGGACGTCCTTTCATCGCGCGATGCGTTTGAACGCTATCTACTATACATGTATACCTGACGGCGTAAAGTCGACCTGCCCTCATCTCTGTTCGTCAGTGTCCGGTAAACCACGGGGGACGGCGCTCCAGGAACGCCGCCTTGCCCTCTTGCGCGTCGGCACTGGGCCCGACCCACAAGACGGCCTGCTGAGCGTCACCAAGCGAGGTCTGCAGTGTGTTCTCCAGTGCCCGCCGCATCATGAACTTGACCGCCCGCACGGCCAGCGGCGCCGCGGAGGCGAATTGGCGGGCGAGTTCCATCGTCCTCGGCCATAGCCGCTCGTCGTCGACGACTTCCGTCGCCAACCCGAGCCGCTGTGCCTCACCGGCGTCATAGATCTCCGAGAGCGCGACCATGCGAAATGCGTTGTCGTATCCCATTGCCCGCGGGAAGAGCCACGCCCCGCCCTCGTCCGGAAGCAACCCGGCGCGCGCGCTGGTGTCGCCCATCCGCGCGCTGGCGGCGACGATCCTGAGGTCGCACGCGAGGGCAAAGGCGAGCCCGCCGTTGACCGCGACGCCGTTCACCGCGCAGATCACCGGCTTGTCGAGGTGGTTCAGCGCGGTGATGACCGCGTGAGCGTCCTCGCGCAGCTCACGTGCCCGCCCGATCTGGTGCGCGAGCACGTCGGCGAAGCCGGCATCGGGAGATACGTCGCCGCCCGTGCAGAAGCCTCGGCCCTTACCTGTCAACACCAGGACGCGGATGTCGTCGTCGAGCCGAACACGCCGAATGGCTTCCAGGAGTTCGGCGCACATCTGCGGCGTGTACGCGCCGAGCCGGTCAGGGCGATCGATCGTCACGACGGCGATGCCGTTTTCGGGTGTCGAGAACTCGGTGTGCCGCACGGAGGTACTCATAGGCGCGCCGCCGGTGGCAGGGACCTTGATACGAGCAGCTGTCGCCCGATGTCCTTCATCGAGTCGGCCCAGCCGCCGTACATGGCGTCGAGGATGCGACTTCGTTTGACATAGCCGGACAGCGCGTGCTCCGTGGTCAGACCGATGGCACCGCAGACCTGAAGACATGCGCGGCTCGCGGTGTCGACCGCATAGCCGGCGTAGGCCTTGGCGGTGCGCGCATCCAGACTGCTGCCGGTACGCCACGCCAGCGCACTCAACTCGGCGGCGCCCCGCACCAGTGCGTAGCTCTCGGCCAACCGATGTCGCGGGCTCTGGTTCGCGCCGATAGGGCGTCCGAACTGCACCCGCGTAGTGATTTGATCGGCCGCGAGGCGCAACATCGCCGAGCCGTTGCCGACAAGTTCCGACGACAGCGCGCGCTCCGCCGCCGCGGCGATCGACACATAATCGACGTCCACCGTGGGTGCCGCGTCGCGCCGGACGCGCAGCCGGACTCGCTGGAGATTCGCGTCGGGATCGAACCCCGCCACCGGCGTAACGGCGGACTCGTGTACGGAGAGGTCGACGACGAAGGCGGTATCGTGCGTCGCCACGACGGTCGGTCCGGAGACGTCGGCGAGGAGCACTCCGTCGATCTCGATCCCCTCGTCGATGAGGCAAGCCGAGGTGCGGGAGTTAAACGGGTGCAGAACAGGGATTCTCGTTCCGTTGTGCTCTGCGAACGCGACCGTGTTCAGGATCGCCGATGCCCGCCCCACCATGCCCTGCTCCGTGAACAGCAGGTCGAGTGCCGCGGCCGGGTCGTCGGCGACGACGTCGCCCCAGCCCAGCTCTTCGAGTCCCGTGACGATGTCGCCGTCACCGGAATCGAAGAGGACTCGGATGGAGCCCCTGAGGAGCTCCGCCGTCTCAGCGTCCACGTTCGTTTTCCTTCGGCAGCTTGAGGATCCGATCGGCGATGATGCCGTACTGCACCTCGCGGGCGCCGCCGTAGATCGAGGCGGCCCGCGAGTACCACCAGCGGTCCCGCCACGCCGCCGACGCGCCGTCGTCACCGATCAGGACGTCCGCCCCCAGCAGTGACATCGCGGCGTCGAGCACATCTTGCTCGGCTGTCGACAGGAGCAGCTTGTCGAGGCTGGTCTCGGGGCCCACCGTCTCGCCTGCCGCGAGTCGGCCCAATGTGCTTGCCGTGCGGGCACGCAACACCGCGAGGTTCAAGTACGCCCGGCCGATGACCGCGGCGCGACGCGAGTCCGGCGCGCCTTCTTCGTGGCCGAGGGAGTGCACGAGCTGTTGAAGATAGGAGGTCGCGATCGCCATCCGCATCCACGCGTATGTTCCGCGCTCGTACTGCAGCAGATCCATGGCGACCGCCCACCCGGCGCCGTCAACGCCGATCACCCGGTCCGGCTCGACGAGGACGTCGGTGAAGAAGATTTCGGCAAGCTCTTCCCGGCCGCTGGCCAGCGCGATGGGTCGGCGGTCGACACCGGGTGAGTCGAGATCGACCAGCAGCATCACCAGGCCGCGGTGGCGATCGGTCACCGCGCCGCTGCGCGCCAGCAGGACGATGCGATCAGCAAAAGCACCATATGACGTCCAGATCTTCTGTCCGTTGACGACGTAGCAGCCGTCGTCCCTGGCGACGGCTTTGGTGCGCAGGGCCGCGAGGTCGCTGCCCGCCTCGGGCTCGGAAAAGCCCTGGGACCACAGCTCGTCACCGCGTAGCGCTGCGGGAAGTCGCGCCGCTGCTAACCGCGGCGCGTGGTTCACGACCGCCGGCCCGACCACTTCCAACACGAGCAGGTGTTCCGGAATCGGGTAACCAGCCAGAGCCAGTCGTTCCAGAACCTGGCACCGGACCAGCGGCGAACCGCCAATGCCGCCAACCGCTTCGGGCCAGCCCCATCGACTCCAGCCCCCGTCGTAGAGCCACTTCATCATGCGCCGCGACTGCTCGAGCGCTTGGGCCATACCGGCTGCGGGCTCCCGTAGCGGAGCCAACTCGTCGGCGGCCGCGAGCAAAGCGCCGTCGAATTCGTCGAGAATGCGCTCGGAATCGGGTCCCGCCGCGGGAACGGCGATCTCGCTGGTATTCACAGCCACGGCTTCCAACTATACATGTAAAGGGAGGGCGACCCAAGCAATCCGGCGTGATGCATCGCCCCGCGCACCCGCCGCATATGGTTATATTATTTTAATGGAAGCAATTGCGCAGGTGCCCTCTGCCGCTAAGGTGTCGCTGCTGCTCGAGCGGGTGGCGCTCGAGGTGACGGACGGACGACTTCCCAGCGCACAAGTGGCGGTCGGACATAATGGCGAACTCGTCGCGTTCGAGACGTTCGGCGACGCCGAACCGACCACTCGCTACCGGCTGCAGTCGGCGAGCCGACCATTCGTGGCCGGCGCGCTCTGGAAGGTCATCGACGAATATGGCGTCGACATCGGCACACCGGTGTCGACATGGATACCAGGCTTCTGCGACGAAATAACGCTGCGAGACATCGCAACTCACCGGGCAGGTCTCGCCTATGCACCGTTGGGCGCCAAGCGGATGGCGACGCGGGCATCGCGCCTCGAGGCCATGGCACGGTGGCAGCCCGATCCCGAAACCCGCGGACACCTGCAGTTCGCGCTGACGTCGTCGGGTTGGGTGATCTGGGAGGTCATCGAGTCGCTTACTGGGCTGCCACTGCCGGAGTATCTGGACAAGCACATTGTGCGACCGCTCGGACTGACAGCCCAGCTCGCGGTGCCGATCGAAGAGCAGGGCGACGTGGCGCCCATGGTTCTGCTCGATGATCCGTCCGAAGAACTGGACCCGTGGGGTCCGTGGTACCTCGACCCCGCCGAAGTGCTGGCCAGGGGCGAGCCATCGCACAGCGTGGTCGCCACCGCAGCCGACGTCGCCATGCACTACCAAGGCATGCTGCACTCCGACGTGTGGACGCGAGCGGCCGTCGCCGAGGGTTGCCGCGCACACGTCACCGAACCGGTGCACGGTCCAATCGAGCACGGAGGGACCGACTATCCGGTGTCGATCGGGCTGTTCGTCACGGTCCGCGGTGAGTCATGGCAGAACGGGTGGATGCCCGCCACGGGCTCACCGGCGACGTTCGGACACGGCGGTGCGCCCTTGCAGCAATCCTTCTGCGATCCCACCACCGGCCTCAGCTTCGCCTTTCTGACCAACGGGTATCCCGCGTCGGGGTACGCCTTGAACCGTTGGGGCAAGAATCTCTCCGCTGTTGTGCTGGATCTGGCCGGCGACATCGCCTGACGGCGCTCCGGCGGCTACTACCGACTTTGCAGTCACACGTTCGGTCGGACTCGGGTCACACCTTGGTCGCGCCCATGTCGACGGTGAGCTGAGTTCCGGTGACCGCGCGTGAGAGCTCGGACGCCAGATAGACGACCGCGTCGGAGATGTCGTCCGGTTCGGCCAAGAGAAGGCCGGGCAGCGCACTGGCGTAGGACATCCCGTAGTTGGGGTGCGCGGACAACAGTTCACCCATGTGAGTGTCCTCGGTCGCCATCACTGTGGAAACTCCCCAGGGATGGATGGAATTGACCCGGATTCCGTACTCGCCCAACTCAATTGCGGCCGACTTCGTCAACCCCACGACTCCGTGTTTGGCTGCGCTGTAGTGAGCTTGTCCAGGAAGGGATTTCAACCCAGCCACGGAGCTGATGGTGATGATCGACCCGCCGTTGCCCGCGGCCAGCATATGCGGAACCGCTGCCTTCAAGGTGCGCCAGACGCCGGTGAGATTGACGTCGATCATGGACTTCCACTGCTCGTCGGACATCTCCCAGAAGCGGCCCCAACTCACGACGCCCGCATTCGCCACGACCACGTCCAACCGCCCACCGAATTCCGCAACGCCCTGCCCCAACACCTGCCCGAGCGCCTCCGAGTCCCGGACGTCAGCGGTCCCGGCGACGATGCGCCCGCCGTTCTTCTCGACGAGCTTGATTGTCTCCTTGAGATCCGCTGCCGTTGCAGGTGGATATCCCTCGTGCTGTGACACCCGGTCGGCGACGTCGACGGCGATGATCGCCGCACCCTCCTGAGCGAGTCGCTGAGCGTGGCTGCGTCCCTGCCCGCGCGCAGCGCCGGTGATGAAGGCCACCTTGCCGTCGAGTAATCCCATTGTGGTCGCGTGCCTTTCGTCAGAGAGCGATGTCGTGTAGCCGACCGGTCAGGAATTCGGGGCGGCCCACCATCCGGGGTAGCAGCCGGCGCCGGGCGAATCGCCAGCCGGCAGCGGTGCGTATGACGTCGTCGCGGTAGACGCCGAGAAACAAGATGCCGCGGCCATCCGCTGTGCGTCGCGCCCACTCCGTGATGGTGAAGTAGGTCATCGCGGTGTCGCCGTGGACCTCGACGAGACCCTGGTGCAAAGTCTGGAACACGAAGTCCAACCCCGAGACGGTGCGCCCGATCGTTTCGGCGATGGCCGTGCGACCGACCGCGTCCTCGGTGGTGGGTGTCGACAGAACACCGTCTTCGGCATAGGTTTCGACGGCCTCTTCGACGGCGAAGCGGCACATCGCCTCCGAGTAGGAGGCCGCGAGGTGGTTGATCGCGATGATGTCGGCGACCTGCTGTGGGTCGGGCTGGCCGATGATCACGCGACGACCCGCAGGAGTGCCGTGGCGACGACATTGGCCTCGTCGTCGCCCTGGTGCAGCCGGGCACTGACCAGAATGGAGCCCGCTACGTCGGACTCGACCGACGCGTTCGCCACGAACGGACCGGTCCGACCCGCCTTCACGATGCGCACGTCGAGGCTCTGCACGCGTCGAACCCGCCCCGCCGCGTGAAGCGCGGCGGCCTCGAGCGCGACAATGATGGGACCGTGGTGCAGCAGCACGCCGCCGAGTTCGGGCGTGAGCTCCTCGATGACAAACCGTCCATCGCCCTTTAGCCGGGCACTGTAGGCGCTGGCGAGCGGCGGGAGGTCGCCGGTGTCGGGCACCCCGGGGCCGGGGTCGATGTACTCGAAACCCGTACCGGTAGGCGAGATCATCGTCCAGTCGGCGGTCCCGAGGCCGAGGAGCCGGTGCGGATCGTCTTCCGCGGTGATCCGCGCCTCGGTGAAGATCTGGCTGCGCGCCCGCCGTGTCATCGTCCCGCACACGGCCACGGCGTCCACATCTTCGCCCACCGGTCCACACAACTGGATCCCGATGTGTGTGAGTGCCAGTTGCCAGTGCCGATCCACCGCAATACCGGCCGTGTCGAGCATGGCAATCGCGACCGGTGCCGCCAGCAGGCCTTCGCCATGCCGAAGATCGCTGCGCACCGGCATCCGACCGAGTGCGTCGTAGCCCTCACCCAGCACCGACCGGCATCCGAGATACCGATAGCTCATCAAATTCTCGACAGCTTGCGCCCATACCCCGTAAGCCTGGGTGTTCACATGCACTCCCAACGGTCGACAATGACCTAAATGAACTAACTATATACCGGCGCTGGCGCACACGGTTATTCGCCTTCGGCCCCGGCGCCGGCCAGCAGCGGAGCCAACCGCGTGCAGATGGTTTGGACATTGCGCGCGACATCGGCTTCCGCCATGCCACCGATCGACGCCCACAGAAACACGGTCTGTACCGGCGCGCCCGCGGTCAACTCCCGGATCTGGCCCGCCACGGTCTCGGGCGTGCCGTACATGAACGAGTTGAGAGGGCCGTCGCGGCCCTGCCGCACCAAACGTTCGACATCGACCGGCCTGGGCGTCGGGGCGCCGGTTCCCTCCACCATGTGTTTACGATACGAGTCGAGTTGGTGGGCGAGGTGTTTGGACACCATCGGCCAGTCACGTTCGGGATCCTCTGTCACGCAGCCCTGAATCCCGCCGGCCATCACACCCGACGAGACGGGGTGACCGCCCTCGGCGAGACCCTCGGCGTACGGTCTCCACAGCGCGCCATTTGCCGACAGCAGCCGCTCTCCCAGCAGGCCTGCTCGCCGCGCCCCTTTGGGCCCCTGGTAGCCCATCCAGACCGGCACCGGTTGTTGCACAGGCGACGGGCGAACCCCGCCCGGCCCCCATAGCTGACGTAGGCGCCGCACCGCGTCGTCGGTCTGCTTGTAACGCGCCACCATTGACGCCTCGAAGAGATCAAACTCCGGAACGCGGTAACCGGTACCCACCCCGAGATCGAGTCGCCCACCGGACAGGATGTCGACAACGACGCTCTGCTCGGCGATCTCGGCAGGGTGGTGCAACGGGGCGATCAGGATCGCGGTGCCCAACCGGATGCGCCGAGTGCGTGCGGCGGCCGCCGCCGCCATCGTCAGCGGGCTGGTCAGATAGCCGTCGTCGAACAGGTGGTGCTCGGAAAACCACGCCGACGAGGCGCCCAGGCGTTCGGCCTCTTCGCACATCTCGAGTGTGAAACCGTAGAGCCTCGACGGGTCCTGCGCCCACTGCGCCGGATTGCGCAGGTCGAAGTACACGCCTACGTCGATCGCCGAGCGTTGAGGTGAACCCATGGCTGCTACACCGAACCCTTTACATCGGCCAAATACGGTTGATGGGAGCCCAAGCCACCGTCCACGCTGATGACCTGTCCGGTGATGAACCCCGCTTGTGCCGAGCACAGGAAAACGACGAGTGCCGCGATGTCGTCCGGCTGCCCGAGTCGGGGTGTGAGGTGATGGCGGAGCATGAACTCCTTCATCGGGCCCGCATAGGTCTCTTCCGTTGCCGGCGTGACCACCAACCCGGGCGCGATTGCGTTGCACCGCACCCCGGCATTGCCGTATTGCGCAGCCGTGTAGAGCGTTAGCGCGTTGATGCCCGCCTTCGAAACGCCATACGCGGTGTGCCCGGCGTCGCCCGCCAGGCCGGCCCCGGAGGAGGTGTTCACGATGCTCGACTCACCCGCAGCGATGAGATACGGCAGAGCGAGTTTCGTCGCCAGCATGGTGCCCGTCAGGTTGATCCGCAGGCTTTGATCCCACACCTGTGGGTCCATGTCGGCGACATTGAGGTCCCTGGTGCTCGCCAGGTGCGTGGCGGCGGCGTTGTTGTGCAGGATGTCCAAGCGCCCGAACAGTGAAACGGCTCGCTCGATCATCGCCGCAATCTGGCCGGCGTCCCCGAGGTCGACAGCCACCGGTTCGGCTCGGCCGCCCTCCGCGATGATTTCGCTTGCGACCGCCCCGGCGCCGCCAAAGTTGACATCCGCCACCACGACTGCGGCTCCCGCACGTGCCAAAGCCCGCACGCATACGCGTCCGATTCCCGAGGCGGCACCTGTGACGACGGCGACCTTGCCATCCAACAGCTTCGTCACTTCGCCTTCACTCCGGGCGCGACGGGCTGGGAGGTCAGCTCACTGGTGTCGACACCGGCCCAGAAGTCCGTCCACGATGTGGCGCGGGGCAGGTTCGGCGCACCTGCGACCGACCATCCCTCGAAGGCGACCGCCTGCGGTCGCTCGATGTGGTCCGCCGCGTACCAATGGTTTTCGCGCCGGCGAGTAAACAACCACCGCCCGTCGACGCGCTGGTACTCGTCGTCGTACCGGATCGCCATGACAATCCACCGCGCTCCGACCTCGTGCTCGGCACGGCAGTAGACGTTGCCGACTGCATGCGTATCGTCGAGGAGTTCAACGCGATGGCCGACGATCTGGTGCATCGACCGATAGAACTGGCTCACCATCGAGACCAGCGCATCGCGAAGCGCGTCCCGACCGTAGCGATCGCGCCCTACCCGCACGTCGGGAACGAACAGTTCCACCCACGCATCGACGTCGCGATCATCGATGGCCATCGCGTAGCGGATGGGCAACTGCTGGATCTCCAGGGTGTCCTCGATCCGGCGCAGCCGGTCCTCGATTGTCATCCGGCTCATCAATCCTCTTCGATGATGATCGCCATCTCCGGGCAGGCGGCAGCGCCATTGCGGACGACAGCCTCATCACCGGGGTCGACGACGTGGTCCTTCAGGATCGAGTAGCCGGAGTCATCGATAGGAAACAGGTCGGGGTCGACCGCATAGCACTGAGCGTGCCCGACGCACTTCGCCTGTTCGAGCCGAACTTTCATGATCGTGATCCCTCTTGGCCGCCGAATCGAGACTACTTAATAAGGTGACGATACATCTAATTAGTTGAGCTGAATAGTCGCCAGCGTAACGCGTCGACGCCGCGACGAGAACACCGACACCACCGCCGCGGGCGTGTGCCGAACGGTCCGCCCAAAAAGCTGTAGTGGCCGCCCGGGATCAACTTGACTGATTCCCATAGGCTGCCAGCTCGGTCCGCAACCGCTTCTTGTCGAACTTTCCGCTCGCGAGCACCGGTAGTTCGGTTGCGACAACCAGACGCCGCGGCACCTTGTAACCGGCGAGGCTCAGCCGAACCGCCGCCTGAAGCTGTTCCAGCGTCACGGTTGCCCCCGGCCTGGGCACGACAACGGCGCACACCGCCTCGCCCCACCGCGGATCCGGTACGCCCACCACGGCGCAACCGGCGACTTCGGGCAGCTCGCCGATCGCGTTCTCGACCTCAGGCGAGTACACGTTCTCACCGCCGGTGATGATCACGTCCTTCTTGCGGTCGACGAGATAAAGCAGTCCGCGCTCATCGAACCTGCCGACGTCCCCGGTATGGCACCAGCCGTCCCGTAGCGTCGCGAGCGTCGCGGCCGCGTCGTCCCAATAGCCGCGGAACAACGCGTCGGACTGGACCACGATCTCGCCGGGAGAGCCTGGATTCACGTCTTGTCCGTCGTCTCCGACGATTCGTACCCGCACACCCGGGAACGGGTAGCCGACGGAGCGCAGTCGATTGTCGGTCGCTTCCGGGTCGTGCAGCTCGCGCGGCAACCCCGAGACGATGGCCTCGGTCTGACCGTAGAGGTTCAGAAATCCCGCCTGGGGCATCACCGCCATCGCCCGCGCCAACGTGGCGCCGTTCATCGGCGCCGCCGAATACACCACGGTACGAACGGTTTCCAGCGCCCGGCTGCCGTCCGGAAGCGCTTCCAGCAGTGCCTGCAGCATGACGGGCGCCAGGTGCAGCACACTGATCCGCTCGGCCGCAACAAGTTGAACTGCGTCGGCAACGTCGAACTGGTCTTGCAGCACCACCGTTCCGCCCCGCGCGTGCAGCCCACCGATGATGCCGAGGGCACCGACATGGCACATCGGCATGTTGATCAGCCCACGATCGTGCGAGCCCGTCGCCATCTCGGCGTTCATCGCATAGAAGACCCGACGGAGCTCGCGTTGGCCCAGCACACAGCACTTCGACGGTCCAGTGGTACCGCTGGTGAATAGAAGACAGGCGATGTCGTCCGCGCGGGCGCGGTGCAGGGGTTGCTGGGCGGGCGCTGAGTCGATGAAGTCCTCATAGTCGACGAGGCCGGACCGTCGATCACCGATGCACACGATCAACGGCGACCACGTGAGCTGGGGGGATAACTCGTCGAGCACGCCGGCGAACTCGGTCGCGACGAAAATCACCGCGGGCCGGACGCGGTCCAGGGCGTCCTGTAGCTCGACCGGGGATGATCGAAAGTTGACCGCCGCGAGGATGATTCCGCTCAGCTGCGTCGCGGCGGTGATTTCCCCGAATTCGATTGAATTGCGGCTGTAGACGGCGATGCGATCCTGCCGGGCCACCCCCGCAGCCGTCAGCGCCGACACCAGGCGATCTGCCCGTTCGCGGAGCTCGCGGTGGGTGAGCACGCGTTGTTTGTGCCCGTAGGCCACCACATCGGGGTGGCGCAGGGCGTTGTCGACGACGATGTCGCCGAGCGTCAACTCACCTGAGTTCCTGCTGCTCTGCTCCACAGCCGGGTCAGTCGCTGGCGGGAAGCGGCTTAACTTCCTTGATCGCCATGGGTGTCGTGCCGATGGACAACGATCCCTTGCCGGCTCTGGTGACCAGCACTTCAGCACCGTCGGCGGCGACGTAACGCTTGCCCATCACGGTACCGCCGGCGAACGCGTCGACGGTGTATTTGGAATCCACCTTTGGATCCTGCGTGCCGAGCGGTATCGGGACCGCGGGTGCGCCGCCGATCCGTAGGTCATCGAGGGCCTCGGAGCTGCGCACCACGATGAGCTGGGTGTCGCAGACCTGGCTCTGCAGGCGGGTGCCGTTCTTGATCATGCGGGTTCCTTTGTCGCTTCGTTGAATTCGCGAACGAGTTCGCGGCGCAGCACCTTGCCGGTCGCGTTCGTGGGCAGCGTGTTGCGGAAGACGACACGGTCCGGCGTGCGTGATCCGCGCAGTTGCGCGCGGACAAATCCGCGCAAATCCTCCGTGTCCGGCGAAGCACCGGGTGCGGCGACCACGACAGCGACGATGATCTGTCCCCACTGGGGATCCTCGGCGCCGACGACCGCGCAGTCGTGCACGTGCGGATGCTCGACGAGCACGTCCTCGATTTCGGCGGGGGCGATGTTCTCGCCCCCGCGGATGATCGTGTCGTCGGAGCGACCGCCGAGGAACAGGTACCCGTCGGCGTCGAGCTGGGCGACGTCCCTGGTCGGGAACCAACCCTGCTCGTCCAGCACGGAAGCGATACCGGTGTAGCGGCCCGAGACCTGCTCGCCGCGTACAAAAAGCTCGCCGGGCTCGTTCGGCCCGAGAACGGTCCCGTCCTCGGCGCGGATCTGTACCTCGATCGTCGGCACTGGCCGGCCCACCGACCCGAGCCGGCGGTTCACGCTCGCATCGTCTGAGGCCAGCGCGGCGCGGTGGTCGTCCGGGGTGAGCACTGCGATGGTCGAACTGGTCTCGGTCAGCCCATAGGCGTTGACGAAACCCACCTCTGGCAGCAGCGTCAGCGCCTTGCGCACCAGCGGCAGTGCGACCTTCGAGCCGCCGTAGGCCAGGGTGCGAAGCGTCGGCAGTGTCGTCTCGGCGGCGTCCAGCGCGGTGACGATGCGGTCGAGCATCGTCGGAACGACGGTGGCCGACGTGACGGCTTCGACGTCGATCAGGCGCAGCCACTCGGCGGCATCAAACGTGGGCAGGTACACCATCTTGCGGCCCGCGTACAGGTTCGACAGCGCCGCCGACACGCCGGCGATGTGATAGGGAGGCACGCAGATCAGCGCGGCGTCGCCCGGCTGTGCGGAGTCGAAATCGACGGTCCCGGTGATGTAGCTGGTGAGGTTGATGTGACTCAGCTCAACGGCTTTCGGCGTCGATGTAGTTCCCGAGGTGAACAGCACCACCGCCACAGCGTCGGGGTCGACGACTGCGGCCGCAGCTTCTGCAGTGCGGGCGGCACTCAGGAAGTCGGCCGACGAGATCACCTGCCTGCCGGTGGCGCCGACCATGTTCCGGTAGTCGTCCTCGACGATCACCAACGGCCCCGGCAGCCGGCCGATCAGCGTGCGCAGGCCGTCGGCCGAGAGGCGATAATTGAGGGGCGTGACCGGCACCGCCGCGCGCGCAGAGGCGAACAGCAGCAGCGGCAGCATTGCCCCACCGGTGCCGACGTAGGCGACGTGCTGCGCGCCCGACGCCGCGATCACACCCGAACCGCCGTCGGCCAGCGTGGTGAGCTCGGAGACGGTGAGTCGCAGGTCACCGGATACGATCGCGGTGCGATCGGGGTCGGCCAGCCCACCCGCCTGGGCCATCTCCAACAGCAACGAGATGCTCACGGGATCTCCCTAGAACAGGTACCGCGCAATGAGGTCGGCGACGGCCGCCGGCTTGTCGACACCGTCGACCTCGATCGTGTGGCGCACGGTGAGGTTGACCGTCGACTCGTCGACCTTGGTGGCGTCGACGAGCGCCGAGCGCAGCCGAATTCGGCTGCCCGCCCTGACCGGAGCCAGAAAGCGCACCTTGTTCAAGCCGTAATTGATGCCCATCTTGGCGTTCTCCACACGGTAGTTCGCCTTGCTCAGGCCTGGTATGAGCGAAAGTGTCAGGAAGCCGTGGGCGATCGTGGCGCCGTACGGGCTCTCCTTCTCGGCCTTTTCGACGTCGACGTGTATCCATTGCCGGTCGAGTGTCGTCGTTCCGAAGTCATCGATCCGGTCCTGGTCGACGACCAGCCAGTCGCTCACCCCCAGCTCTGCCCCCACCAATCCGACCGCTTCGTCGATGGACGTGATGACCTTCACGACAACCTCGCTTTCACCAACCCACTATCCGGTCATCTATTTAACGGTATAGGCTCACCGAAGTCACCGCCGGGGCCAATCCCGCTTTCACCGTGAAGGACGACTATGACAGCGACAACACCCAAAGCCGCCATCGTGGCCGCAGCGCGCACGGCGATCGGAACGGCCCGTCGAGGCACCCTCGTCGACGTCGACGCCCGCGAGCTCGCCAAGCCCGTCGTCTCCGCCGCGATCGAGCGGTCCGGTTTCGAGCCCTCCGACTTCGAGGACCTGGTGCTCGCCGAGGTGCTGCAGGGTGGCGGCGACATCGCGCGCTACGTGGCCGTGGATCTGGGGCTCATAAACGTTGCCGGAATGGCCGTCAACCGGCAATGCGCCTCCAGCCTGACCGCCATCGCGGTGGCCGCAGGGCAGATCGCCGCGGGCATGAACACCAGTGTGCTTGCCGGGGGAACCGAGTCCCACTCGACCTCTCCGATGGTCCGCAAGCGCAAGCCCTTCACGTCCGGCAAGGAGCCCGCCGACTACGACGATCGGTGGATGTCGTTGTCGCATCCGCCGACACCCGACGCGCCCGCTGTCGACATGTCGATCACCGTCGCGCACAACTGCGCCGTTCAATACGGGGTACCGCGGACCGCGCAGGACGAATGGGCTCTGCGTAGCCATCAACGCGCCGTCAAGGCTATCGACGGCGGATCTTTCGTCGAGGAGATCGTCCCGGTGACCGTCCCTCGACCCGACGGTTCGGCCATCATTTTCGATACCGACGAGCACCCTCGTCGCGAGTCCAGCATGGAGATCCTGAGCGGCCTGAAAGTGCTGCATCCCGAGATCGACGGCTTCTCAGTGACGGCGGGAAACTCGTCGGGCCTGAACGACGCCGCCGCCGTGGTGGCGCTGACCCGGCCCGACACGACAGCAGACGTGCTCGCGTACGTGCTGTCCTGGAGCGCCGTCGGCGTGGAGCCCAACCGCACCGGCAGTGGCCCGATCTACGCGATCCCGAGAGCATTGGACCTCGCCGGGTTGACGATCGACGACGTCGCGCTCTTCGAGATCAACGAGGCATTCGCCGCTCAAGCCGTCGCCTGCACCAGGGAACTGGGGCTCGACGAGGAGATCGTCAACGTCTACGGCTCCGGGATCAGCCTGGGGCATCCCATCGCCGCCACGGGCGCTCGGATGGTCACGTCGGCGGTCTACGAGCTACGGCGGCGCGGCGGCGGCATCGGCGTGCTGTCGATGTGCGCCGGGGGCGGCATGGGTGCGGCGATGGTCATCGAAGTGAGCTGACAGCCATCGGGTAAAGAGATATATAATTCAACTTTTCGTCCGCCGGAAGGACCCATCCCAGCCGATGACCAGCATGTCGACCGTCGAGGTAGCGGAGCTCGCCGGCGCCGTTCGAGCAGTCTGCAACAAGTACGCACAGCCGGAGCAGGTGCTCGCCACGGCCTACGAAAACGCGGACGGTTACGACGAGGAGTTATGGTCGGTGTTGTGCCGGCAGGTCGGGGTGGCCGCGATCGCGATGCCGGAGCATCTCGATGGCGCCGGATACGGCACCGCCGCCCTCGGGGTCGTCGCCCATGAACTCGGTCGGGCGCTGGCACCCGTTCCGTTTCTACCGTCCGCTGTTCTCGCCACGGGACTGCTTGTCGACGTGCACGAGATGAGTTCGCATGCGGCGCAGCTGTTATCCGATCTCGGTGACGGCACGCGGACGGCGGCGGCGATCGTCACCGCCGATGGCGGACCATGGTCGCCCGATGCCGTTCCGTTCACCGCGCACCGGGACGGCGAGGACTGGCGCATCATTGGAGCGTCCCGTCACGTCCTCGGCGGCGCGAGCGCCGACGACCTCGTAATCGCGGCAACCACCGCTGATGGGCTGGCGCTGTTCGTGGTCGACCCGGCCGGCGCGGCGATCACCGCTGAACGGCCGCTGGATGGCACCCGCCCGTTGGCGACCGTCGTCTGCACAGACGCACCCGCCGTACGCATCGCCTCCGCCGGCGTCGAGGAGATCATCGGGCGCAACGTGACGCGCTTGCTCGCGGTGCTGGCCGCCGAACAAGTCGGGGCTTGTGAGCGTCTCCTCGAGCTGTCCACGGAATACGCGCGCACCCGCATCCAGTTCGGCAGGCCGATTGGCGCATTCCAAGCCGTCAAACACCGGTGCGCCGACATGCTGGTGAACCTCGAATGGGCCCGGTCGGCATCCCAGGCGGCACTCCAGGCCTTGGATGACGGCGCCACGAACGCGGAAACGCAATGGCGGGCGAGCATGGCGAAAGCGGTGTGCTCCGAGGCACTGCGCGAGACCGCGCACGCGAACATTCAGGTTCACGGCGGAATCGGCTTCACTTGGGAGAACTCGGCGAACCTGTACGTGCGTCGCGCGCGGTCCGACGAGGCGCTCTTCGGTCTGCCCGGGCGGCACTGGGATGTTCTGGGCGCCTGCATCCGCGCGATGGAGGGCGGGCCGGACGCCGGCGGTCCCGATACCACGAGCGGCATCGGCGCTGCCGCCGCAACGCAGGCACTGCGGTCGCGGATCCGCGAGTTCCTCACGGAGGCACCGAAACCCGCAGGTCTTCGCAACTACGGACCGACTCCCACCCCCGACGACGTCAAGCCGGGTCGCATCTGGCATCGGTACCTCGCCGACCACGGCTACGCGTGCCTGCACTGGCCCGCCGAGTACGGCGGTGCCGACGCGTCCGTGGCGCACCAGGCGATATTCGCCGAGGAGTGCGCCCGAGCCGGGGTGCCACGCCAACTCGGCATCACCGCGATCGATTTGGTCGGACCTGTGCTGATCGCCTTTGGGTCGGATGATCAGAAACGGCGCCACCTCGAGCCGATCCGGCGGGGCGAGGACATCTGGACGCAGTTGTTCTCCGAACCCGGCGCCGGCTCAGACCTGGCCGGAATCCGCACGAAAGCGCAACGCACCGAATCGGGCTGGCGTGTCGACGGGCAAAAAGTGTGGAGTTCGGCGGCCAATTCGGCGGTCTTCGGGCTCCTTCTCGCCCGCACCGGGCCGGACGCGCATGGCGGGCTCAGCATGTTCATCGTCCCGATGGACGCCGATGGTGTGAGAGTGCGCCCACTGAAGCAGATCGACGGCGAGAGCAAGTTCAACGAGGTGTTCCTCGACGCCGTCGACCTTGCCGAATCCGCGCTCATCGGCGAGGTCGGTCAGGGCTGGAAGATCGCCATGCTCACGCTCGGGCGCGAACGACTGACCCTCGGGTCGCAGGCGGTGGGGATGTTCCAGCGTCACGCCCGGATGACCGAGGAGGCTCGTCACCGTGGCTTGTTGGATGCAACGCTGGAGCGCTCCCTGACCAGGCTGTGGTCTCGAATGTGGTTGCTGCGCTTCACCTGGGAGCGCGCCGTCGCCGGCGGCGACACCACATCAGCGGCATTCTCGGTGCTCAAGCTGATGACCTCGGAGACCGATCGCGACCTCGGCGACCTGGCTACTGAGGTGCTCGGGACCGACGTCTGCGTCGAGCCGGACGCTGATGAGTTGGTGCAGCAGATGCTGGTCGGGCGGGCGCAGACGATCCTGGGCGGCACCAGTGAGATCCAGCGCAACATCCTGGGCGAGCGGGTGCTGAAGCTTCCGAAAGAACCTCGGTGGCAATGAGTTCCATCACGGGTTCGCTCGCCACGGCACTTCGACATCGCCTCCGGCCGGGAATGACGATCGCCCTCGGCGACGGAGTCGGCAGCCTGTCCCTGCTGGACGACGGCACGGCCGTGGGCGAAACGCTCAGCGCCGCGGCGCGAGAGGTCGGCGGCATCCGATTGGTGCTGGGGTGGCTACCCGTTGTCCCCAGGGGTGTCGACACCACCGCCTTCGACGAGGTAGTGGCGCTGATGCCCGGCTGGGGTCTGCGCGAGCTGCTCAACCAACCAACCGCGCGCTTCGTGCCGACCAGGCTGACCGGCATCGCCGCCCTGCTCGGCGGCCCGCTCCGCCCCGACCTTCTCGTCACTCGACTAGCCCGCCGCGACGGTTGTCTGCACTTCACCACCGAGGTGTCCTGGCAGCGTGCTGTCGTGGACGCCGGCACGACGACGCTCGCGATCGTCGACGACTCCGCGCCTGCCGCGTCGGCCGAGCCAATCGATTCGGCGGCACTGCTCGTCGTGGCCCACGCCGGGGACCAACCGTTTCGACGGACCGCCAACGATCCCGAAGCCGTACATCTGGCACTCGCCGAGGAGGTCCTACGCTGGATTCCGGCGGGCGCGCGGGTGCAGTACGGCCCCGGACAACTCGGAATCAGCCTGCTGCAGCGCGCCACTGTGCCGCTTCGCGTCGACACGGGCATGATCACCGACGGCGTGGTGGATCTCGACCGACGTGGGCTGCTGATCGGACAGCCCACCGCCACCTACCTGCTCGGCGGCGACGAGCTGTACAACTGGGCCGACGGTCGCGACGTCCTGCACGGGATTGAAGTCACACACGACCTGACCCGGCTGGCGACCGGCGAGCCCTTCGTCGCCGTGAACACCGCGATCGAGATCGACCGGTTCGGTCAAGTGAATGCCGAAGGCCGCGGCGACAAGGTGGTAGGCGGTATCGGCGGGCACCCCGACTACTGCCTCGCAGGCCACATCAACCGGGGGGGCCTGTCCATCATCGCGGTACCTACCTCCGTCAACGGACGCTCGCCGCTCGTCGACCGGCTCAGCCGCCCGGCGTCGACCGCCGCCCACGACGTCGATGTCGTTGTGACCGAAAACGGCAGCGCCGACTTACGTTGCGCGAGTTGGTCTCAGCGCGAAGCACTCATCAGCAAGCTCTTCGACCGGTAAGGAGATCATCGGATATGGGCCAGCTCGACGGCAGGGCCGTCATCGTCACCGGCGGCGGTCGTGGCATCGGACGGGCACACTGCCTCGAACTCGCCGCACGGGGCGCCGCCGTCGTGGTGAACGACCCGGGCGTCGATCGCGACGGAACGGCGAGCGGTAGCGGCAAGCGGCCGGCGGACGAGGTGGCGGAGGAGATCTGCCAGCTCGGCGGCCGCGCTGTGGCTCATCTCGGGTCGGTGACGTCCTGGGCGGACGCCGCCGACATGGTCAGCACCGCGGTGGACACCTTTGGGACGCTCACCGGGATCGTCAACAACGCCGGCATTGTCCGCGACGGCATGATCTTCGGAGCCGACGAGGCGGATTGGGACGCGGTGGTCTCGGTGCACCTGAAGGGAACTTTCGCCGTCACCCGGCACGCGTGTGCCTATTGGCGATCGGCGGCGAAGTCCGGTCAGCCGATAGACGCGCATGTGGTCAACACCGTCTCCGGCGCCGGGTTGTGGGGTAACGTTGGGCAGGCCGCTTACGGTGCCGCCAAGGCCGCGATAGCCAACCTCACCGTGGTGACCGCCATGGAGATGAGGCGTTATGGCGTTGCCGCCAACGCCATCTCGCCACTCGCGGTGACGAGAATCAGTGCGGACTTCTTCGCGGGAGATCGAGCCAACGATCCGGCGCTCGATCCGTCACGGAGTTCAGCGTTGGTCGCGTGGCTGCAGTCGGCCGAGTCATCGTGGCTGACGGGTCAGATTCTTCGGGTCAACGGGCACGCACTGAGCCGCATCGACGGCTTCGCCGAGGCGCCCGGCCGCTACCACGCTAAGGACGGCTCCTCGCTCGACTTCGCCGAATTGGGACAGGCGATGTCGTGGCTCTTCGGCGTCGCACCGAGGGGGCTCGCCGGCCCATTGCCGACCGCGTAGCAATAGGGTTCAATGATCGGTATGAAATAGATAACTATTTTATCTGATTAATCATCCTGCCGAGTGTCTGGAGCGTAAGGAATCTCGATGTCACATTCGACGCAGTCCGTGCCGGGAGGCATTACCACCGGCTACGTGACCGATGTCGCCCGGTTCCGGCTGGACTTCCGGCACTATCTGCGCGAGTCCTCCGAGGCGGCCCTCTGGCGGACGGCCGTGTTCGACAACGCCGAAGACCAGATGGCGCACGACAGCGAGGTAATGGCACGACTCTTCGAGGATGGCTGGAACCGCTGGGGCTGGCCCCAGGCCATGGGTGGCTTCGGCGGCGACGCGATCCATCGCGCCTTGTACTACGAGGAACTGGGATTCGCGATGATTCCCATTCCGGCTCAGCAGTGGTCGCTCGAAGTCATGGGGCCAGCCCTGCTCAAGTACGCCCCACAACTGGCGGAGCGCCATCTACCCGACTACCTGGCCGGCAACGAATGGTGGGGACAGGGTTTCTCCGAACCCGAGTCGGGCAGCGACCTGGCATCGTTGCGTACCAGGGCGGTCGACGACGGCACCGGCGGATTCGTCGTCAACGGCCAGAAGATCTGGACCAGTCAGGGAGGCACGGCCAAACGCCTTTTCCTGCTGGTGCGCACCGGCGACCCGGAGTCGCGTCACCGCGGCCTGACGATGCTGTTCGTCGACACCGACACTCCGGGGGTGACGGTGCGGCCCATCGCGCTCGCGAGCGGGCGACGGGAGGTCGCCGAGGTTTTCTTCGATGACGTTCGCGTCCCGCGGGAACGCCTGCTCGGCGACGTCGGAAGCGGTTGGGCGCTGACGATGTTCCTCATGCAATTTGAACGCGGCATGTACGGCTACGCGGTGCTCAACAAGGTGCTGACGGAGCTCGGCCGGCTGCGCACCCACATGGTCGCCGACGGAGCGTCCGGCGAGATGCGCAAGCGCTTCGCGCGGGTGTATGTCGATGTGGCGGCCGCCCAAGCCCGCACCGCCGCGACCGTGCGCCGGATCGCGCGGGGCGAGCTCATCGGGCCGGACAGCAGCGTGGACAAGCTGTTGTTCGGACAGGCGGAGAAAACCGCCAACGACCTGATTCTCGACGTCCGACGCAGTTGGATGATAGCGGGGCCGTCGGGACCGAAGTCGAATGAACTCGACACCGCGCGGGCCGAGTGGTGGTACTCCCGCGCGGCCACCATCATGGGCGGCGCCGCCGAGGTTCAGCGGGGCATCATCGCCGATCATCTGCTCGGGCTGCCGAAGGAGAAGCGATGACCGCCCCCATTCATGCGGACGACGAAGCGCTCGACGAGTCGTGGACCATGGTCTCCGAAGCCGTGTCACGACTCTTCGAGGACATCGCCGGGCGGCATGCTCATGTCCCGATCGAGCCAGAGTTGCAGCCACTCGGCTGGGATGAGATCGAAGCCGAGTACCCGATCGCCGCAACCGCCCTGCTCTTCGATGCGCAGGGCAGGTCGCTGGCCACGACGAATTGCCTTACCCGCGTGATGATCGCCGAGCTCGCCGCGCTCTTCGACGGCGCCGTAGACGGACTGGTGCTGCCCGAGCCGGCGAATGGGTCCGCCCCGGCGTCCGGCGGAAACCGCATCACCGGAATGGTGCTCGGGCCGCCCGCCGGGCGGCTGATCGTGCCCGTCTCCGGTGAACTCGGCACGGTGTCGATCGGCGTGGTCGATGCCGACCTGCTGCACGCAGAGCGCATCGACACCTTCGACCCGTCAGTACACTGGACCAGGGTCAAGGGTCCGCTGGACATCACCCTCACCAAGGCGACGGACGAGTGGCGCCGTGCCGTCGCAGCCGCCCAGAGAGCGCTCAGCACCGAGCTGCTGTCCCTTGCCACGCGCGCACTCGATATCGCGACGGAGCAGGTGGGTGCCCGTCGGCAATTCGGTGTCTCGATCGGATCGCTGCAGTCTCCCCGGCACGCGCTCGCTGAGGCTGCCGCACAGATCGCCGGGGCTCGAGCCCTTCTCGACCAGTCGTGGCGCTTCGGCGGGCGCCTGTCCGCACTCGCCGCCAAGACGGCCGCCGGACGGGCGCATCGCACCGTCGTCGACGTTGCGCTACAGGTCTGCGGTGCGATCGGCCTGACGGCCGAGCACCGGCTGCACCGCTACGTATCGCGGGGATTCCAGCTCGACGCCCTGTGCGGTGATCACGACCGGCTGGAAACCGAGCTGGCCGGGTACCTGTTCGACGTGGACGCGGGCGACCGGGCCCTGCCCAACCTCATCTCCTGGACCTAGCCTGGATCGAAGGAAGTCGATGCGCCGCAACATCTTCGAGGAAGTTCACGACGATTTCCGGGCGACCGCACGTCGGTTCTTCGAACGCGAGTGCGTGCCATACGTCGACGACTGGGAGCGCGACGGCAAGGTAAGTCGCGAAGCCTGGTTGGCTGCCGGCGAACACGGCCTGATCGGTTGGGAGTTCGACCCGAAGTACGGCGGGCTGGGCGTCAAAGACTTCCGCTTCAACCAGATCATCTCCGAGGAGATGTTCATGACCGGCTCGGTCGGTATCGGTCTCGGGGTGCAGAACGACATCCTGGTGCCGTATCTGGATCGACTCACCACGGAGGAACAGAAGGAACGCTGGCTGCCGAAGTTCATCGCAGGCGAGTACATCGGCTCGATCGCGATGTCCGAGCCCGGTGCCGGATCGGATCTGGCCGGCATCAAGACGACGGCGCGCGACGACGGTGACCACTGGATCGTCAACGGGCAGAAGACCTTCATCAGCAACGGGCTGCAGTCAAAGCTGGTCTTGACCGCCGTCAAGACGGACCCGTCCGCGCGGCATAAGGGCATCAGCCTGCTGATGATCGAGGACGGGATGGAGGGTTTCACCCGGGGCCGCAAGCTCGACAAGATCGGCCAGTATTCCGCCGACACCGCGGAACTGTTCTTCGAGGACGTGCGCGTGCCCAAGCAGAATCTGGTGGGCGAGCTGAACCGCGGCTTCTATCACCTCGTATCGAACCTTCCCAGCGAGCGGGTCGGCGTCGCATGCTATGCGTTGCCCGCGGCCCGCAGAGCGCTCGATCTGACCAAGGCGTACGCGTCGGAGCGCACGGCGTTCGGACAACCGATCGGCACGTTCCAGGTGAACCGTCATTTCCTCGCCGAGATGCAGACGAAATTGGATGCGGCGCAGTGCTATCTGGACCAGTGCGTGCTGTCGGTAAACGACGGCACGCTCAGTGACGAGGACGCCGCCGGCCTGAAGTGGTGGACCTCGGAAGTGCAGTGGGAAATCATCGACCGCTGCCTGCAATTGCACGGCGGCTATGGCTACATCAACGAGTACGAGATCGCCCGGCTGTGGCGGGATTCCCGCGTCCAGCGGCTGTACGCAGGCACGACTGAGATCATGAAAGATCTGGTCGGCCGGGCGATGGGTTACTGACTGCTACGACAACGAAGGGGTGCGCCGTGGAGGTCACCAATCTTCGCGAGCCGAAGATGGCCGAACGGGTCGCCGCCATCCTTCGCAAGATGTTCATCCGAGGCGAACTCGCCGAGGGCACGATGCTGCCGCCCGAATCGGAGCTCATGGCGCGCTTCGGCGTATCCCGACCCACGCTACGGGAGGCATTCCGCGTCCTCGAGTCGGAGTCGTTGATCACCATCCAGCGCGGTGTCCGCGGGGGTGCTCGGGTCACTCGGCCGCGGCGGGAGACGCTGGCGCGGTACGCCGGCCTCATCCTCGAGTACGAGGGGGTCACGCTCAAGGACGTCTACGACGCGCGCGTCGAGCTCGAGGCGCCGATGGTCGTTCAGCTGGCCAAGGACCGCAAGTCCGACGTCATCGCCGAGCTGGAGGCGATCGTTGAGCGAGAGGCCGCGCTGACGCCAGGCACGGCGGCGATCGATACGCTGACCGACTTCCACGCGGCCATCGCCAGGTTGTCGGGCAACAAGACGTTACAGATCGTCAGTTCCATGCTGCACCACATCGTCGAGACCGCGAACCGCTCGCTTCAACCGACCGACAACAGCAGGGCGCAACAGGCGGTTCGCCGGTCGGCTAAGACGCATCGCATGCTATTGGAACTCATCAAGGCGGGCCAGGCCGACAAGGCCGGCGAGCTGTGGCAGCGCCACCTTCGCAAGACCGAGGAGTTTGTCCTCAGCGGCGCGGAATTGTCGACCGTCGTCGACCTTCTCGAATAGGCCGCCCCGCTGCTACTTCCGTTGCGACCGGCTGCGGAAGGCAGCCACCCGCTCCTGGAACTCCGGGGTGGAAAACGACGTGTACTCCTCGGCCAACGCGTACTCCAGCACACCTAAAGCGGCGCGGGAAAGATGCATATTCATCGCAACCTTGGTGGCGCGCAACGCCTGCGGCGGTAATGAAGCGAGTTTCTCGCCGAGCGCGAGCGCCTCATCGAGCACGGCGTCGTCGGCGGCAATCTTGGTGACCAGGTTGAGTTTGTCTGCGTCGGCTGCGGTGATGCGGTCCCCGAGAAGGACATACTCCTTGGCCTTCATCAGTCCGATGAGCAATGGCAGCATCGCCGCGCCGCCGTCCCCCGCGACGAGGCCAACCGCAACGTGTGGGTCGGCTAGGTAGCTGCTGTCCCCCATCACCAAGAAGTCGCTCAGGAGCGCGATCGAACACCCCAGGCCGACGGCCGGTCCGTTCACCGCCGACACCAACGGCTTGGGGAAGCCGATCACTTCGAGGAACACCGTGCGCGCTTCCTGAATCTGAAACTGCCGGGCGGCGGGGTCCTCGATCAGACGGCCGAACATCACCATGTCGCCGCCGGCCGAGAACGCCTTGCCCACACCGGTGGTGACGACGGCACGCACGTCGTCATCCGCGGCGAGTTTGCGCCAGATTGTCGCAAACGCGTGATGTACGGCTTCGTCGACGGCGTTGAACGCCTCGGGGCGATTGATCCGCACGACGTGTACGGCGCCGATCTTCTCGACAAGAAGCTCGGGAGCGAACTCCTCGTACCCGGTCAACGTGGCACTTTCGGTCGTCGTCATGGCGCTCCTGTCAGTTTTTGTCAGTGGAGAGGATAGTCACTGCCGATACGGCGGTCGGGCCGCCGATGTTGTGCGCCAGTGCAATTCGTGCGCCGTCGACTTGGTTCTCGGCTTGTCCGCGAAGCTGATTGAACAATTCATAACACTGCGCGACACCGGTGGCTCCCGGCGGATGCCCTTTGGCCTTCAGTCCCCCACTGGGATTGACCGGGATCGGACCGCCGACATAGGTGTCTTTGCCCTCGATCAGCTTGTAGGCCTCGAACCTCTCCGCGAAGCCGAGATCCTCGTAGCTGATCAACTCGACACCGCTGAAACAGTCGTGCACTTCAGCAACGTCGATATCGCGCGGGGTGACGCCGGCCATCGTCATGGCAGCCTTCGCGGCCCGCACGGTAGGCGGGAACGTGGTCATGTCGAGCTTGTGCTGATGCATTACCCTGTCCATGCCCAGTCCGACCCCGCGCACCCACACTGGCTGATCGGTGTATCTGTCGGCGACGTCCTCGGCGGCGAGGATCACCGCGGCGGCACCATCGCTCTGCGGCGTGCAGTCGTACAGGCCGAATGGCTCCACCACGATCGGTGCGGTGAGCGCCTGCTCGACGGTGATCTCATAGCGCAACTGAGCCTTCGGATTCGTCAGCGCGTGGTAGTGGTTCTTCACCGACACCATCGCCATGTGCTCCCTGGTGGCCGGAGACTCGTACAGGTACCGAGTCACATGGAGGGCGAAGTTGGCGGGCGCGACGAGACCCAACGGGTAGTCCCAGGCGTTGTCGCGCGTCATCGCCGCCCAGTCCCAGAACGTCGTGTTCGACGCCGTCTCGCGGACCTTGTCGGCGCCGACGACCAGCACCACGTCGTACCATCCCGCGGCGATGGCCATCACACCGTTGCGGATCGCGTCATTGCCTGTAGCACAGGCGTTCTCGACCCGAGTGACCGGTATGCCAGTGAGGTCCAGCGTGTCGGCCAGGATCCCGGACGGGAACCCGTCAGTGGTGGCCAGTTCTCCGAACCACGCCGCCTCAATCTCCGGCTTACTGATGCCCTTGTCTACCCTGCACGCCGCTTCGGCATAAGCCATCGGAATCAGGTCTTTGATACCCAGGTCGAAGTGCTCGCCAAACGGCGTCATCCCGGCACCGACGATCGCCACGTTCCTCATGCCGACACCTCCTCGGCCGGGCGACCCGGCCAGAACATGTATCCATAGTCAGGCACGCCCGCGCGGGTCGCGATCCTGCGCAACACCACTGATCCGGACTGACCGATCGTCACCTCGCCAGCCGGGTTTCCGGTGACCTTCAACAGGACCCGTACCGGGCTGTTATCCAGAGCCACCACCGCCAGCGAGTAAGGACCGGGCAGATCGGGCACCGGAATCCGTACGGTCGTGTGGGTATAGACGGCGCCGGTGCGCGGTAGCGGCTCCAGCCGGTACTGCGCGGCTAGTGTTCCCGACTCATCCACGCGGCGGCGCGGCGGAAACTGGGGGTTGCCGTCGATGCCAGGGCGTTCGTCGAACACGGCTGCCTCCCAGCGGATCTTGGCCTCGAATGCTCGCGCATAAGCCGGCATCGATATCGGAATGCCTACGCCGTCGGCTGTCTTCGTCGGCGGCAGCTCCCGCGGCTCCATCTCGTCACGCGCGACACGTACGGCGCCGGCACCCGCGAGTTCGGCGACGCTGATAGTCGCCTGCTCCACGGCGATCACCAGACCCGTCGTGCCGGCGTCGAGCGCGTCGGCAATCAATCCAATCAGCACGCTACCCGCCGCCGTCGAGTCGACAGACGCCGACGCGGCGTTGAGGTCGGCACCGAGCACCGCGGGCTTCGCCCCCGCGACGGCCGCGACGCGGGCGCCCGGTGCCATGCCGAGACGGGCGAAGGTCGCTCGCACGCCCGACTCACGCTCCAACCGCGGGTCGGCGTAGTCGTGCCGCGATCCGTCGTCGCCGCGGGCGATCATCGGCAGGCTTCGCGTGACTCGGCCGACGGGATCGAGCGTCGCACCGTCGTTCCCGGTCAACAGCGCCGCCGCGCCGGCGTACCGAGCGTCGTCGTCGGCGGCGATCACCAGCGTGCCCGGAGTGGCCGCGACGATTTGATCCAGCACCGCCGGTGCCCCGCCGAGGACCTCGACGGCGCAGGTGTCCGCGGGCAGTCCCAGGCCGGCCAGCAGCACCGCACCGTTACCGCCTTCGATCAGGGGGAAGTTCCGGGAGACCAGCACCACTCGCCGGGCCGGTGTCCCTGCGAGAGCGGCCCGGCCGGCGGCCACGGCCATGGTGACCGCGTCCTCGTCGGGACCACGTACCCGACGACCGCCAGTTATCCATGGCGGCCGGTAGGTGCCGATCGCGGCCACCTGAGTCATGAGCGATCCCTTTCCAGTGGGCGAGCGCCACATCAATGCACTATATAGTTATATCATTGTGATGGTGGTCGCCTCCACCCCGGTTCCGGATTGGTGGCGCCGCCGATATCCCAAGCATATACAGGTAGATTATTTGGCTATGACAGCCCTGCCGCCACCGTTGCGGATCGAGCCACGTTGGACGGACCTCGACCCGGTCGGACATGTCAACAACAACGTGTTCCTGGTCTACGCCGAAGAGGCGCGGGCACGCTATCTAATGGCCACGCTACCCGATGCGTGGGGGCAGATCGTTGTCGTGCACAACGGCATCGACTACCACAGCCCAGTCGAGATCTCCGATGTCGTGTGCGTGACCTCGATAGTCGAATCCATTGGTACCTCCTCGTTGACGACGGTCAACGTGATCGCGACCCACGAAGGACGCAAATGCGCGACGGTCCGAACAGTCCAGGTCGTACTCCACTCGGACCGACGGGGATCTCGTCCGTGGACCGAGGATGAACGTGCGGCGCTGCTGACGCTCGTCGAGGACCCGGCGGATCGGTAGCACGATGCAGATTCGCGAGCACACGTCGTCGACCAAACCGGCGATCGTGCTCGACCCGTCGGGGCTTCGGCTGACCTTCGCAGAACTCGAGGCGCGAGCGAACCGGCTAGCGCACCATTGGCGCCGGCACGGAGTGCGCGAGGGCGACACCGTCGCGCTTGTCATGGAGAACAACGAGCACATGCACGTCGTCATGTGGTCCGCCCGGCGCGCCGGCCTCTACTACGTACCGGTGAACACACACCTGACGCCCTCCGAAATGGGCTACATCCTGACCGACAGCGAAGCCATGGCGATAGTGGCCTCGGCCGCGATGAGCGCACAGTGCGAACAGCTCGAGGAGTACCTGACCGACATTCCGGCCCCGCTCAGACTGATGACCGGGGCCACGCCACCCAATTGGGTCTCCTATCCTGAATGCGTTGCCGGTGAACCCGACACGCCTATTGCCGACGAGTCCGAAGGTGACCTCCTGCAGTACTCGTCGGGGACCACCGGCCGGCCGAAAGGTATTCGGCGGGAGTTGCCACATGTGACCCCCGCGGTTGCACCGAACGTACTCACACCGCTGCTCAACGCGTTGGGCATCACCGGCAATTCCGTCTACCTGAGCCCAGCCCCGCTGTACCACACCGCACCGTCGGTCTGGTCGATGTGCGTGCAGGCTCTCGGCGCGACCACGGTGGTGCTGGAGAGGTTCGACGCCGAGCAGGCGCTGGCCTGCATCGAGCGCTACCGCATCACTCACGCGCAGTTCGTCCCCGCCATGTTCGTCCGGATGTTGAAGCTGCCGGCCGAGGTCCGCGACGCCTACGACCTGTCCAGTCTTGAGCGCGTTGTGCACGCCGCGGCGCCGTGCCCGCCTGAGATCAAGCGGCAGATGATCGCGTGGTGGGGTCCGATCATCGACGAGTTCTACTCGTCTTCGGAGGGCGCGGGAATTACCTTCATCACCGCCGATGAGTGGTTACAGCATCCCGGCTCGGTGGGCCGCTCGCTTCTGGGCACGGTTCACATCCTCGGCGAGGACGGTAGCGAGTTGGCCGCCGGCCAGACCGGAGACATCTACTTCGAGGGCGGTTTCGCGTTCGACTATCTGCATGATCCCGTCAAAACCGCCGCGTCGCACAATCCGAACGGATGGGCGACGGTCGGCGACGTCGGACACCTCGACGAGGACGGTTACCTTTATCTCAGTGATCGGCGCCACCACACCATCATCTCCGGCGGCATCAACATCTACCCGCAGGAGGCCGAGAATCTGCTCGTCAGCCACCCGCGGGTCGCGGACGCCGCCGTCTTCGGGATTCCCGACCCCGAGATGGGCCAGCGGGTCGCCGCCGTGGTCGAAACAGTAGACCCCCTGCACACGACCGACGACTTCGCCGACGAGTTGCTGGAATGGCTGCGAAGCCGGCTTGCGCACTTCAAGTGCCCGCGACAGATCCGCTTCGAGACCCGCCTGCCGCGCAGCGATGCGGGCAAGCTCTACAAGCAGCCCCTGATCGAGAAGTACAGCGGGCCGGCTGAATAGGCGCACCACAACAGAGGTATGCCGGCGGCGGCGCCCCATCGATGTGTCTGTGGCGCCGTTGCTGGTACGCCGCCATCCCTGCCCCGGTTGTCGCCCGGACAAACGCAGCACGCGTTCGGGATTGCTTCTCCTACGGAACCGACGCAATCATTTGCGGCAGCAGAGATTACACCATTTGACACTTTGCAAAGGGATAATTATTATACTGATAATGCAAGTGACCCGGATCACTCGTCGGGCTTTGTCGGCCGGGCTCGGGATAGACCTTCGGAATTGGAAGCGCACCGAGTGCGCGCTGCTGGCATGCGGGCAACGTTTTCGAGTGCCTTATTGTCGCTCAACGATGAATTCCGCATCGTCACCGACCAGCTCGTGAAAGTTGGTGGTTGAACGGTCCAGCGGGCCGCTGGCGCCGACAATGCGGCCTGTGCGAGATGACGCATCAATCGGCCTAGGAACAGGAGCCAGGTTGTGAAGTTTCACGTTTTGTTGCCCGGCTGTGTCGACACGCCCGCGATCACGCAACCGTGGGAATCGACGCTTACGGGTGCCGACATCGTCCGTATCGCACAGGTTGCCGACGAGTGCGGGTTCGAAGGTCTTCTGATCCCAGAACATTTCGTTGTCGCTGCCGACCACGCAGAGACGACGGGACGACACTTTGTGCATTCGACCACCGCACAAGCGATCATGGCGGGCGCGACGAGTCGAATCAAACTTGGCTCGATGGTGACGATCTTGCCGTTACACAATCCAATCGTGCTTGCAAAGTCCTTGGCCACGCTGGACTGGCTGAGCGGCGGTCGCGCGGCCGTCACGGTGGGCTTGGGATGGCAGCCTGACGAGTACCGCGCAGTCGGTGTCCCCTGGGAGGAGCGCGGTGCGCGGGCAAACGAGTACTTGGCTGCGATGTTCGAGTTATGGCACAACCAAGCGCCGAGCTTCGACGGCAAATATGTCAACTTTACTGACATAACCTTTGAGCCCAAACCGATTCAAGAACCGCATCCGACGGTGTGGGTCGCCGGCGACGCCGATGCGGCACTGCGACGCGCAGCGCGATTCGGCGATGGGTGGGCGCCATGGTTGACGCCGCCCGGTCAGATACCCGAAAAGCTTGACCGTCTTCGGTCGTTCGCTGAGTTCGACGGTCGGCCATTGACAGTGTTCTACTCACTGATGGCGCTGCTCATCGGTTTGGACGATACCGGCCATGTGCCCCTGGATGACCAGGCTTCGGTGTCGTCGGCCGAAACGCAGCGCGTCGTCGACGCTTGTGGGCAACTCGCCACCCTGGGCGTGACCGATACTTGGGTGCCGCCCGCGCCGGTGAGCGAACTGGGTGAGTATTTGGACTCGCTTCGCTGGCTGTCGGAGGAGGTAATCCCACAGCTCAGGGCGGCATGAGACGGCAGATCCCGTTTGTTGACAAGCGAAGTGGGCGATTCTTCGGTGCGTGACGACACAGAGGACAACGTGAGTCTTTGGCGAAGCTTGACCGGGCGCCTGAACGGCGATCCCGAATCGGGTGGTGTATCCCACTCGCACGCAATGGCGAGTTTCAAAGCGACTGATCCAGGTACGCACACATTGCGAGACACCCCCAGAGCAGCGGCGATATGGGCCTTTGAGAAGCGGTGAGTTCGGAACTCCAAGTCCGGGGCTAGTCACAACCGGGCGCGACGGGCAAGGTTCTCCGGGTCGATGATGACTAGCGTCTTGCCTTCTCGATAGATCCATCCACGTTGGGCAAAGTCCGAGAGGGCTTTGTTGACCGTTTCGCGGGACGAGCCGACCAGTTGGGCGAGTTCTTGCTGGGTGAGTCCAAGCTGAACGCTGAGCGTCTTTTCGGTGCGGGTTCCGAACCGCCCGGTCAGGTCGAGGAGTTGCTTGGCCACCCGGCCCGGCACATCGGTGAAGATCAAGTCGCATAGCGTGTCGTTGGTGCGCCGCAGCCGCCGCGCCAGCACCCGCAACAGCTGTTGTGTGATGTCGGGGTAGGCGGCGATCCAAGCCCGAAGGGCACGACGATCCATCCTTAGCGCGGTCACGTGGGTCAATGTCGTCACCGTCGAGGTTCTCGGCCCGGGATCGAAGAGGGCGAGTTCGCCGAACATGTCGGTGGGGCCCAGCACGGTAATCAATGTTTCGCGGCCGTCCGTTGCCGCCCGGCGGATCTTCACTTTGCCTGCCAGCACGATGTACAGGTCGACGCCTGGCTGCCCCTCGGCGAAGACTGTGCATCTAGGCGGGAAAGACACCTGCTGGAGCTCGCCAGCCAGCGCGGCAGCAGCGTCGGGAGGAACGCCTTGCAGGATTCCGGCTCGCATCAACGCGTCATGCACTTAAGCACCCCTCTGTTTTGCATCCCAATCTGCTAAGGACTGCCCGACTGTGATCAGTACGCCCGTCGGTCGACATGGGCGAAGCAAAGGCTTGAACCCGCTGGACGCCCTACCAACTTCAGCTCGACATATGGACGGGCGGGTGCGGTCGCAGATCTCGGTGGTACGCGCTGCGGCACCTTTGTTGTTGAAGAACAACTTCGCCCAGTTTTACGCGAGCTGTTCATAGAACAGCATCGGTTGCGGTCTGCTCTGCATTGGCTCGCCGGCCGTCGTAGTTCATCGAGTAGAACCAGTGGAAGTGGTCTCGTGCCGCGCTGCACCTCAGGCGACTCGTTGTCGTAGTCCATCATCTAGCGCTCGTAGTAAACCGGGTCGACGTCGCGCGCGGCGGCCATGACTTGCTTTGTAGTGCAGATGGTTTCGAGCATGGGGTGCGGAATCGGGCCGTCGCCGCGCCTTCAGGCTACTGTGTGGCCGCATCGAAACGCGCAAGCTGATTGGGACAGTAGGTCTTCAGCGCTGCGGCCAGGAACTGCCAGGCTTGCCCAGCGGTGGTGCCATGGGCGAGGTTGCTACCGACGAATGTGGCTGAAGCATAGACGTCCTTGTCGACTCCGTGGTCCAGCCGCTCACAGGTGGTCTTGCCGATCCAGGCGTTGTAGTCCCGCTGCCCGTAGATGCCGTAGGTGTGCAGCTCGTTGGCGAAGTCGGCGTCGGGATCGGCGGCCGCGGGCGCCGCCATGAGCATCGAGGTGAGAGCCGTCGCGACGAATGTGGTCCCCCACCTCATGGCGTGACTCCTACCGCCGGATCCTTCTGCAAACGCTCAACTTTGGGCCACGGAGCCGGCAGCGGGCGCACCCGTACCCGCTGCGGCCACCAGTACCACCGCCCCAGCAGGGTAGCGATCGCCGGCGTCATGAACGACCGGACTATCACGGTGTCGAAGATCAATCCCAGGCCGATGGTGGTGCCGACCTGACCGATCACCCGCAGCTCGCCGACCGCCATGGTCATCATCGTGAAGGCGAACAGCATCGCGGCGGCGGTGACCACCGGACCGCTCCCGCCCAGGGTGCGGATAATGCCTGTCCGGACGCCCGCGGTGACTTCCTCCTTCAATCGTGAGATCACCAGCAGGTTGTAGTCAGCGCCTACGGCAAGCTGGATGATCATCGCCATGGGCAGCACCATCCAGTGCAGTTCGAGCCCAATGATGTGCTCCCACAGCAGTACTGAGATGCCGAATGAAGCACACAACGACATCACCACCGCGCCGACGATCACCGCCGCCGCAATAATGGCCCGGGTGATGATCAGCATGATCAGGAAGATCAGCGCGAGCGCGGCGATACCCGCGATCATCAGATCGTACTTCGTGCCGTCGGCCATGTCTTTGAAGGTCGATGCGGTGCCGCCCAGGTAGATTCGTGCCCCCTCCAGCGGTGTGCCCTTGAGCGCCTCTTTGGCGGCTTGCTTGATGGCATCGATCTTCTCGATGCCCTCTGGCGACATCGGATCACCCTCGTGGGCGATGATGAATCGCACCGCGTTCCCGTTCGGGGACACGAATTGCTTGATGCCACGCTTGAAGTCCGCGTTGTCGAAGGCTTCCGGCGGCAAATAGAAGGAGTCGTCGTTCTTTGCTGCGTCGAACGCCTCCCCCATCGCCTGGGAATTCTGCTGCATCTCGGCGGTCTGCTGCTGCATCCCCTTCTGTGTCTGGTACATCGTCAGCATCATTTGCTTGACCGATTTCATCGCGTTGATCATGGCCGGCATCAACGCAACCATCTGCGGCATCAGGGAATTCAGCCGCTCCATGTCCGGGATCAAGTCCTGGATACTGTCGGTCATCGAGTCGATGCCGTCGAGCGCGTCGAACATCGAACGCAACGCCCAGCAGACCGGGATGTCGTAGCAGTGGCGCTCCCAGTAGAGGTAGCTGCGTAGCGGCCGGAAGAAGTCATCGAAATTCGCCAGCTGGTCGCGCACTTGGGCGAGCGTGACGGACATGTCCTTCATCTTGGTCACCATGTTGCTGGTGGTCTCGGCCATCTGGACCGTGATGCCTTGCATCTTCTCCATCGTGTCGATGTTCGTCTGCATGACTGCGGCTTGTTTGAGCATGTCGGCCGTCCGGTCACCTTGGTATTGCTCATTGAGCTTGCTCAACATGCTCTGCTGGGACAGGGCGTAGGGGATCGTGCTGTGGTCGATGGGCTGCCCGTCGGGCCGCGTGATCGTCTGGACGCGCCCGATCCCGGGCACCTTGAACACCGCCTTGGCGATCTTGTTGATCACCAGAAAGTTGGCCGGGTTCCGCAGATCGTGATCCGTCTCGATCATCAGCATCTCCGGGTTGAGCCGGGCCGGGGCGAAGTGCCGCTCGGCTGCTGCGTAGCCCTGGCTCGACGGGATGCTCGCCGGCAGAAACTTACGGTCGTCATAACTCGTTTTGTAGCTGGGCAAAGCGATCAGCCCGATCAGCGAGATCGCCAGGCTGGCAGCCAGAATCGGTCCGGGCCAACGCACCACCGCGGCACCGATCTTGCGCCAGCCGCGCGAGCGCAAAGCACGTTTGGGATCAAGCAGGCCAAACTTGCTTGCCACCACCACTAACGCTGCTCCGAAGGTCATCGCGAACGCGACCATCACGAGCATGCCAATGGCCAACGGCACACCGAGTGTCTGGAAGTACGGCAGCCGAGTGAAGCTCAGGCAGAACGTGGCCCCCGCAATCGTGAGCCCGGAGCCGACGATGACGTGGGCCGTGGTGCCGAACATGGTGTAGTACGCCGATTCTCGATCCTGCCCGAGGCTGCGCGCCTCCTGATAGCGGCCGATCAGGAAGACCGCGTAATCGACCGCGATGGCGATGGCCAGCGTCACCACGAGGCTGGTGGCGAATGTCGAGAGCCCGATGATGTTGTGATAGCCCAGGAATGCGATCGTCCCGCGGACGGTTGCGACGCTGATCCCGAGCGTTGCCATGATCAGCAGGGTCGTGATGATGGAGCGGAAGAACGCCAACAGCATGACCACGATGACCACCATGGTCAGTTTTTCCACGGACTTCATGCTGCTGTGGCCGATCGCTTGCTGCTCGGCGGCCAACGCCGCACCGCCGGTGAGATAGGCCTTCACGCCGGGGGGTGCCGGGATCTGGTCGATGATCTTGTGCACGGCTGCCACCGAGTCGTTGGCCTTGGCCTCGCCCTGGTTGCCAACCAGGTTGATCTGCGCGTACGCGGCCTTTCCGTCGCCGCTTTGCACGCCCGAGGCGGTCAGCGGGTCGCTCCAGAAATCCTGGACGTGCTCGACGTGCGCGGTGTCGGCGCGCAGGGCGGCGACCAGCTTCCCGTAATACTCACGCGCCTGCGGACCCAGCCGGTCCTTACCTTCGAGCACGATCATCGCCGAGCTGTCGGAACTGTATTCCTCGAACACCCGCCCGATCCGTTGCATCGCCACAGCCGCGGGCGCGCCCTTCGGGCTCATCGACACCGAGCGCAACTCACCGACCTTCTCGAGCTGCGGAGTCGAGACGTTCAGGAAGACGGCCAACCCAATCCAGGCAACGATGATCGGCACCGAGAGCTTGCGCATCACCAGCGCGATGCCCCCGAAATGCGCGCGAGGGTGGACCGGCACCCGGAGCTCCTCGGTCACCGCCTCCGACACCGGCGCGCTCATGCCGACTTCACGATGCAGTACGTCTGGGCGTTGTACCCGTCGACTACGCGCTCAGCGCGCAGTTGGTCATCGACATAGACGCGACAGCCGAGGGAGTCGGCATCACCTTGTGCGACCAGCGTCGCGGAGACCGATGGATCTGTTGTGGACAGGGTCAACGACCAGGGCAGGGCGACGTTACTCACCCGCTGCGGAAGCGCTTTGAGGTCGGTGTAGTTGATGTCGACGACCGCACCGGCGGGACCGGAGACCTCGTAACGCACCACCTTTGGGTTGAATCGCTTGGCGTCTCCGGCGAAGTTCATCGGCGCCACCAGCACCGGGTCCGAGCCGAAGATGCTCCGGATCCGGCTGACGGCCACACCACCGAGGGCGATGACCACCACCATCGTCAACGGCAGCCAAACACGTTGGAGCACTTTCAATTCAACCCCTCCCTACGGCCGCATGCCTCCCTCAGCAACAGCCGGTCGGCAGTCTGAACCTATACGATCGTTTGAGTTCAATCAACCGAAGGGTAGAGTATGTGAGCGGGACAACGTCGCCGCCGTCAGGGTGGTCCAAGTCACCATGCGTTCTGGGGGTAACCTGCACGAAAGGAGGCGTTCGGAATGGCCAAACCAGTGGCTGCTCGCGGTTTCGCGCGCGAGCGCGTGCTTGACGCGGCCCTTGAGCTGTTCGCCCAACATGGCATTCGCGGCACTTCCATCCAAATGATCGCCGCGCGGCTCGGCGTTACCAAAGCCTCGGTCTACTACCAATTCCAGTCCAAGGACGACATCGTTCTTGCAGTCGCCGAGCCGATATTCGATGACCTCGCACACATTCAGCGCATCGCCGACATGCTCCCCACGCCGCAAGCGCGCCGCGATGTCGCCCTGAGCGGTGTCGTCGACCTTGTCATCCGACACCGCCAAGTGGCCAACGTCGTCTACGGCGATCCGGTCATGACCGAGCTGGTCAACACCCACCCAGATCTCCACCACATTGTCGACAGCTTCACCGATCTGCTGCTCGGCGCTCGAAGAACCGACTCCGATCTGGTGGCCATGACAATGCTCACCGCCGGAATCTATGGATGTGCGGCCGACTCGCGCCTGCGCGGCATCACCGACGACGACCTGCGGGATATGTTGCAGGATATCGTCAAGATCTTCACCGCTGCGCTATCGGCGCACTGCCAAACTGGGCCCCGGTAGCAAGTGGCGCAATAGCGCCGCGCGGCTTTCATCGGCTCAATCCGATCGGCCTCGTGGGTCGGCCCTCACATCCGCTCGGCACCAATAAGAACATTTGTCAGAATCGCCTGCAGCAGCGCAAAGTTCACTCAATCAGTTCGGACGTGACGGGAAATCGATTCCAACCAGATCGCGCCCCGCATATCCGCCACCCTCCACCAGTGCTGGGTCCACCAACCGAAGACGCGTGCTGTCACAAACGCCGCGCGGCAGTGGGTGTGATGGTTTTCACTGCTCTCCGAGAGGGTGCAGATCCTTAGCGCAGCTATATTCTGCTCGTCGTGGTCGACGATCCATTGGTGCGCAACGGCATTGGCAGTGAAGTTGGCGATCTCGCGGAATATGTTCTTGCCGATGGCACTATTGTGCTGCCCGAGGGCGTGACCCTGACTTCATTCCTCGACCGCAACCGGGCGGCTTTCGGCGACCAGCGTTCCTATCGCTTCATCGACTACGCCAGGGTGCGCGACGGCCTCGCCGTCGACCTGAGTTGGAACGATCTATGGTCACAAGTGCGCGCGATTGGCGCCCGGTTGCAACACGTCACCTCGCCCGGTGACCGGGTGGCGATCGTTGCACCGCAAGGTTTGCACTACGTTGCTGCCTTCTTCGCCGCAATCCACGCCGGCAACGTCGCGGTCCCACTTTTCGCGCCGACTCTGTCCGGACACGCCCAGCGGTTAGCGGCAGTGCTGGCAGACGCTCGACCCGCCGCAGTGTTGACCACCACCGCGGCCGCCGAGCCGATCCGCACGTTTATCAGGACGCTGCCACCACAAGCACGTCCGCGATTGATCGCCGTCGATGCAGTCCCAGAATCACTGGGCGCGACATTTTTCGACGTGACCCGTGACAGCGATGATGTGGCGTATCTGCAATACACATCAGGGTCGACGCGCACGCCGGCCGGGGTGGAGATCACCCACCGCGCCGTGTGCACCAACGTCATACAGATGATCCTCGCGGGCGGACTTGACCTCAAAATCCGTAGCGTGAGCTGGCTGCCCCTGTATCACGACATGGGTCTGATAATGATCATGTTCCCCGCACTGTTCGGAGAGTCCATCACGCTGATGGACCCCATGGCCTTCCTCCGGCGGCCCTACCGATGGATCAAGCAGCTGGGCGCTGAGGCCCGGTACGGGCGGACGTTTGCGGCCGCTCCGAACTTCGCCTTCGAACTGACCGCCGAACGTGGTCTCCCCCCACAAGGCGAGACCCTCGACCTGAGCAACGTCGTCTGCCTGCTCAACGGATCCGAGCCGGTGACGATGTCGGCCATCGACAAATTCACCAACGCCTTCGCCCCCTACGGTCTGCCGGCCGCGGCGATCAAGCCGTCCTACGGAATGGCGGAAGCAACCCTCTCGGTGGCCAGCATCGCCCAAGACGCCAAGGCGAGTGCAATCTGTTTGGATCGTGAGCAGCTCGGCGCCGGCCGGGCGATTCCCGTCGCCGCGACAAGCCCAGGCGCCGTCTCCCACGTCTCGTGTGGCCAACCGATCCCCAATCAGTGGGCGGTGATTACCGACACCGACGGGGCCGAAGTTCCCGACCGCATGATCGGGCAAATCTGGTTGCACGGTAATAATATTGGCCGCGGGTACTTCGGCCGCGCAGATGAAACACAGCGCGTATTCGCCAATAAGCTGCAATCGCGACTCCAACACGGCAGCCACGCCGAGGGGGCCCCCGACAACGGATACTGGCTGGCAACCGGAGACCTCGGCGTTTACATCGACGGCGAACTGTATCTCACCGGGCGGATCAAAGACCTCATCATCATCGACGGCCGCAACCACTACCCCCACGACATCGAAACCACGGTCAGCGACGCCTCGGCCGCCATCCGCAGCGGGTACGTCGCCGCGTTCTCCGTTCCCCGCGAGGCGATTGAATCGTCCGATGACCGCACCGGAGAACAGGTCGTCATCGTGGCCGAACGCGCAGCCGGTGCCGGGCGCGCGGACCCTGCCCCGATCCTCAACGCTGTGCGCGCAGCGATCGCACGACAGCATCACATCCGTGTCGCCGACATCAAACTCGTAGCCGCTGGTGCAATTCCCCGCACCACAAGCGGCAAGCTCGCGCGCAACGCCTGCCGGGCCGATTACCTCGCCGGGCGGTTCCACCCCAGCCAAGAATGAGGTCAGACGCATTCAGTTCTCACTTCTTCTGAAGGCGAATCTCCATGGCAACCGACTACGACCAACCACGCTCCAACCCTGAAGACCCAGAAAAGGATTCATTCGGCGTGCTGCGCCTCGCACGCGAAGCTGCCAGGATTCGCTTTTCAGCGAGGACATCGACACCGCCGAACCCTCGAGCTGCCGGGCGCCGACCTCTCCCGTGACGCACTCCAAACCCAGGTTCTCCCTCAACAAGTCGATGAATTTACTTGTGCCCATTGCTATCTGGCGCAGCACAAACGCCGATTGGCCAGCAACATCCATGCCCAACCCATATGCACCGATTGCGACCAACCACCACCCTCACACCCAGGGGCCTCACCGAAACGCCGCTGACGTCCGCACTACTTCGAGCCAAGCCGGGACCTGTCGCGCCGGCGATATCCCCGACCGCATGCCCTCCCGCCGTTCCACGATGGTGCGCGCGGCGCTGGCCAAGATCAGCGCCGATCTTTTCGCCGATCCTGGCCGGTAACAGGCGACGCATGACGGTCAAAGTGGGCGCCACTCACGGCGACAGCTCATGGCTTGATCCCATAACCCTCGCCATCGTCGGCCAGGTAGGTGACCACATACCACCGTCGATGCGGCTCCACGCTGTTGTCGTACTCCTCGGTCGCGGTCGCCCGCTCGAGCCGAACGTCCGTCAGTCCCGGATTGTGCACGCGGACATAGTCTTCGAGCTCGGCGAGCAACGCGTCGCCCGTCAGTGTCGTATCCGCGAGCGCCTTCGCCTCGCGCTTGGCCCAACTCACGCGTTACATCTTGCCCCGGCCAATGCGGCCGGCGGCCGACCCGTGGGGTTAGGTTGCCATCCGACCGTCGAGCACGATGCCCAGCCGGACGGCGCCGCCCCTGCGGTGCACGCCCTCGATACGCACCTCGATGTCTGGCCGCCTCGGCTTGCTGGCGGTCGACGTGGCCGGGTTGTCGAAGGTGATCATCGGCGATCTCCTCTCTCGCTAGGCCCCCGCTCTATTCAGGGTGCGACACGTATACCGACTATTGGGGGTGCGACACGATCACGATTAGGGCAAGACGGTGTGCATCAGCATTACGTCGTACGCCGACCACAGCGACAGGTTGAAATACAGGTCGCGCCCCGACGACCACGGGTGGATCATCGGCGCGTAGATGCCACCGGGCATGGAGAACGACGACACCAGCGGTTGCTCCGGGCTCCACGGCCCCTGCGGGGTCGGGGCGGTGCGTGCCACCACGTCGTTGCTGCCGCCGTTGGTGTAAAGCACCAGATACTGCTTGAGGTAGTTGTTGTACTGGGCCGACATCTCGCCCACCGGCCCCGGGAAGATCGGTGTGGCCGCACCCGGATTGTTCGGAACCCAGCGGCCGCCCTCGTCGCCGTTCCAGTACTGGTACTTGGTTAGGTCGGGCAGCTGACCCGGGGGCACGCGCGACAGGAAGGCCGCGCCACCGCGTCCCGATGGGGTCCCGAACTGGTAGAGGTAACCGTCGTTGCCCTTCATGAACGCACCCATCTGGAAGTTCTCGTTACCGGGGGTGAACCCGGCTCCCGGGATGGCGTCCGCCGACGCGGTCCGGATCGAGGTGGGAAAGATCCCCCAGTTCTGGCCGTTGTCGTTGGACCGCGCGATCGCCGAGTAGTTCGTGCTCCATTCGCCGTCGCGACCCCACTGCCGGATCGACATGTAGCTCATGTACTGCGTCCGGCCGATCGAGATGCCGGCGGTGGGGATGATCCCCGTCTCGTGGGCGGCCTTGTGGATGGTGTTGACGACCTGCTTGGACAGGCTCGGTGCCCACACCGGTGAACCCGAGTATCGGTCGTTGGGAACGCCTTCGGCGATGTGGATGCCGTGCGACAGATCGCGGTCCGAACTGCGGAAGAGCGTGTTGTAGCGCCACTGCTGGCCCTTGACCTTGCAGTAGCCGAACGTGTCACCGAAGGCCATCAGCACCTGGTGGTTCGCGGGATCCCCGTTGTCCCAGGCGATTCCGAGGTCGGTACCGGAGATGCTGAACCGCTGCAGAGTCTTGTTCGGGCCGTCGGGTCCCGTTACCCAGTCGACCAGCGACGTCGGCGCCCCCGCGATGGAGGGGGGCGGCGCCGGCGCGGGTTGCGGCGGCGGGACCGGGGCCGCGTTCGGCTGCAACTGGCCGGCGTTCGGAGGCTGCGCGAGGCCGGGGGCCGGCGGATTGGGCCCGGGCGGCAACACCTCCGCCTGCGGCCTCATCGGGGCGACCTGCCGAGGGATCGCCGGCTTGAGGAACGACGAGATCAGCGGACCCAGTTTGGGCAGCGGCGCCTGGTCATTGGCGTGGCTGGGTCTGCGCCCGGTGGGCGGCTGGACGACCGGCTGGGGCGCGGGCATCGCCGGCGGCGCGGCGGGTGGGTCGACGTTCGCTTCCGGCGCGCCGCATGGGGTGGCATTGGCCGACGGTGCGGGACCGACCACGTAGACGAGTCCGACAGCGGCCGCCGACGCCATCGATAGCGACACACTTCGAAGAATCGCCGACATGTAACACCTTTCGAGCGGCGGGACACCGCATTGACGTCCGCAGTTGGCTCATGTGACGATAGTGATCAGCGCGGCAGTTGTGACTAGTGATGCGACGATAGGTACGCATCCGTGACCGTGTCGCAACGCGGCCCGTCCCCCGTCCGCACCCGCCCGTTCGCGGCGACCGCGCAGGCGCGTCGCCGACCGCCACCGAGCGTCTCGTCGAACACCGTGCGATGAGCCTCCGGGGCAGGTACGCTCCCATCCGCCAGCACACCCGTCATCGCCGTCGCCAAGCACCGCGGCCAACCCCGGCAAACACGATCCCGGCTGCCCGGGTGCGCGGCCCGCCAAGGAGGGCGACCGATGACTGTGCGTAATGATCTGCGCGGCAAGCTGATCCAAAGCCCAGCGTACCTTCGCCGTGTGGTCGCCGCCTCGATGGCGGGCACGGTGGTGGAATGGTACGAATTCTTCCTCTACGGCACCGCCGCCACCCTGGTCTTCAGCAAAGTGTTCTTTCCCCGGGGCGGCAACGAGCTCGACGCGATCCTGGCCGCGTTCGTGACCTATGCGGTGGGCTTCGCCGCCCGCCCCCTCGGCGGCATCGTCTTCGGCCAGCTCGGCGACCGGCACGGCCGCAAGAAACTGCTGCAGCTCAGCCTGCTGCTGGTCGGCGTTTCCACCTTTGCGATGGGCTGCCTGCCCACGTTCGCCCAGATCGGCTACTGGGCCCCCGCGTTGCTGGTGGTGCTGCGTTTCCTGCAGGGCTTCGCCGTCGGCGGCGAGTGGGGCGGGGCGATCCTGCTGGTCGCCGAGCACAGTCCGATATCCCACCGCGGGTTCTGGGCCAGCTGGCCGCAGGCCGGCGTCCCCGGCGGGAACATGCTCGCCACCGTGGTGCTGCTGGTACTCACCTCGACGCTCTCGGATCCGGCATTTCTCGGCTGGGGCTGGCGCGTGGGGTTCTGGCTGTCCGCGGTCGTGGTCCTGATCGGTTACTACATCCGCACCAAGGTGACCGACGCGCCGATCTTCTACGAAGCACAGCGTCAGGACGACCGCATCAACGCCAGCCGGCTCGGCGTTGTCGAGGTGCTAAAGCGCTATCCGCGTGGCGTTTTCACCGCCATGGGCATGCGCCTCGGCGAGAACACCATGTACTACCTCGTCGTCACCTTCTCCATCACCTATCTGAAGGTGCACGTGCACGCCGACACCAAGACCATCCTGTGGTGGCTGCTGGCCGCGCACGCCGTCCACTTCGCCGTCATCCCGCTGGCCGGGAACCTCAGCGATCGATTGGGCAGGCGGCCAATCTATTTCATCGGCGCGCTCTGCGCGTGCACCTGGGGCTTCTTCGCGTTCCCGATGATGAACAGCGGGCGCAGCGCCGTCATCATGTCGGCGATCGTCATCGGTCTGGTCTTTCACGGCCTGATGTACGCGGTCCAGCCGGCGGCCATGGCCGAGATGTTCCCCACCCGCATGCGGTATTCGGGGGTGTCCCTCGGTTACCAGGTCACCTCGATCTTGGCCGGTTCGCTGGCGCCGATCATCGCGGTTCGCCTGCTCGAGACCTACCGGTCCGCGGTGCCCATCGCGTGGTACCTGGCCGCCACCGCCGCGGTGAGCGCCCTGGCCGTCCTCGCCGCCGCCGAGACGAAGGGCGTCGACCTGGCGGCCGTCGACTCCGCCGATGCCCGCAGACGACGTGCGGTGCCGCAGTCGGACGACATCGAGCTCGTCGAGGGCGCCATCTGAACCCGGGTGCGACGCCGTCACGCGTAACCCGCATGTTTGTCCGCCGCGGTACGGGGCAATGTTCCATAAGAGGCGCACGCGTCGGCCGGCCTTCGCGTTCGCCTAGGTCCCGTCGGTTCAGCCCGAGAGCCGACGGGGCCGCCCTCATTCGCTTCAACGACGAGGCCGTCCAGGAGTAGCCTGCGGCGTATGGATGGCTCGGCCGGTGTGTGGATCCTGGGCGGTTGCCAAACGGATTTCGCCCGCAATCTCACCAGAGAGGGCCGCGACTTCGCCGCCCTGACCGCCGAGATCGTCGAGGCCACGCTGGCCTCGGCCAGGGTCGACGCCGCCGACATCGAAGTGGTCCACGTGGCCAACGCCTTCGGTGAGATGTTCGCCCGCCAGGGTCACCTCGGGGCGATGCCCGCGACGGTCTGCCCCGATCTCTGGGACACCCCGGCCTCCCGGCACGAGGCGGCCTGCGCGTCGGGCAGCATCGCCGCCCTGGCCGCGATCGCCGATCTGCGGTCCGGTGCCTATGACAGCGCGCTGGTGGTGGGCATCGAGCTCGAGAAGACCGTGCCCGGTGACACCGCGGCGCAACACCTGGGCGCGGCCGCGTGGACGGGTCACGAGGGGGCCGACGCGCGGTACCTGTGGCCGTCGATGTTCGCCGCGGTCGCCGACGAATACGACCGGCGCTATGGCTTGGACGACGCACATCTGCGCGCCATCGCGCAGCTGAACTTCGCGAACGCCCGGCGTAACCCTAACGCCCAGACCCGGGCATGGACGGTTCCGGACCCCATCACGGACGACGACGCCACCAACCCCGTCACCGAGGGCCGGTTGCGACGCTTCGACTGCAGCCAAATGACCGACGGCGCCGCGGGATTGGTGTTGGTCGGGGACGCCTATCTGCGCGATCACCCCGATGCGCGCCCGATCGGCCGCGTCGAGGGTTGGGGGCACCGGACGGTGGGGCTGGGGCTGCGGCAGAAGCTGGACCGGGCCGCGGACGACCCCTACATCCTTCCGCACGTGCGGGCCGCGGTGCACGACGCGTTGCGGCGCGCCCGGCTGACCCTCGACGACGTCGACGGCTACGAGGTGCACGACTGTTTCACGCCCAGCGAGTACCTGGCCATCGACCACATCGGGCTGACCGGCCCCGGTGAGTCCTGGAAGGCCATCGAAAACGGCGAGATCGAGGTCGGCGGGCGGCTCCCCATCAATCCCAGCGGCGGCCTGATCGGCGGCGGCCACCCGGTCGGGGCCTCCGGCGTGCGCATGCTGCTCGACGCGGCCAAACAGGTCAGCGGCGCGGCCGGCGAGTATCAGGTCGAAGGGGCGAGGAAGTTCGGCACCCTCAATTTCGGTGGCAGCACCGCCACTACCGTGAGTTTCGTTGTCGGCACGGCAGAAAGTGCGTGACATGAACGTCGAGCTCGTCGGCAAGTTCCTGTCCACGCTGGCCGAAGACGACGACCACCCCTACCGCACCGGGCCGTGGCGTCCCCAGACCACCGAGTGGAACGCCGACGACCTCACCGCCGTGGAAGGGCAGATCCCGCACGACCTGGATGGCATCTACCTGCGGAACACCGAAAATCCGCTGCACCCCGCCCTGAAGACGTATCACCCCTTCGACGGCGACGGGATGCTGCACATCGTCGGATTCCGCGATGGAAAAGCCTTCTATCGCAACCGCTTTGTGCGCACCGACGGCTTCCTGGCGGAGAACGAGGCCGGTGAGCCACTCTGGCCGGGGCTGGCCGAGCCCGTGCAGTTGGCCAAGCGCAAGGACGGCTGGGGCGCTCGCACCCTGATGAAGGACGCGTCGAGCACCGACGTCATCGTGCACCGGGGCGTCGCGCTGACCAGCTTCTACCAGTGCGGCGACCTCTACCGCGTCAATCCGTGGTCGGGTGAAACCCTGGGCAAGGAGACCTGGAACGGGCGCTTCCCCACCGAGTGGGGTGTGTCCGCGCACCCGAAGGTGGACAGCAGAACCGGTGAACTGCTGTTCTTCAATTACAGCAAGCGCGACCCGTACATGCGCTACGGCGTGGTCGACGAGAACGGCGAGCTCGTCCACTACGTCGACATTCCCCTGCCCGGGCCGCGACTGCCGCACGACATGGCATTCACCGAAAACTACGTGATTCTCAACGACTTTCCGTTGTTCTGGGACCCCGTCCTGCTCGAGCAGGACGTGCACCTGCCGGGCTTTCATCCCGACCTGCCGTCGCGTTTCGCGGTCCTGCCCCGCCGGGGCGGAACCGGGGACATCCGATGGTTCGAGGCGGACCCCACGTTCGTGTTGCACTTCGTCAACGCCTACGAGGACGGTGACGAGATCGTGCTCGACGGCTTCTTCGAGGGCGACCCTTCGCCGATTGACAACGGTGGCACCAAGTGGGACAAGCTGTTCCGGTTCCTGGCGCTGGATCGGCTGCAATCCCGGCTGCACCGGTGGCGTTTCAACCTGGCCACCGGCGCCGTGCGCGAGGAGCGGCTGTCGGAGTCGGTCACCGAGTTCGGGACCATCAACCCCGACTACGCCGCAAGCGACTACCGCTACGCCTATGCCGCCACGGGCAAACCGGGCTGGTTCCTCTTCGACGGGCTGGTCAAACACGATCTGCGCACCGGTAGCCAACAGGAATTCTCCTTCGGCGACGGCGTCTACGGCAGCGAGACGGCGATGGCGCCGCGGCGCGGTGCCACCGGCGAGGACGACGGCTACCTGATCACCTTGACCACCGACATGAATACCGACGCCTCGTATTGCGTGGTTCTCGACGCCGCGCGCGTGGCCGACGGCCCGGTATGCAGAATTCAACTGCCGGAGCGCATTTCCAGCGGCACCCATGCGACGTGGGCGCCCGGCGAGCAGCTCCGGCGCTGGGACACCGCGGAGTCGGCGGCGACCGCGGTCGGGCTGTGATGGACGTCCACAAGCCCCGCCGGACCACGCACTGGCCGATGCAGCTGGCGTCGATCGGCGGCATTCGCTTCGCGCGCCGGTCGTCGAACTTCCAAGAGGCGGTGCGGTTTTACCGCGAGCTGGTGGGGTTGCCGCTCTACGAGACGTTCGGCGACAGCTACGGCAGCAACGGCGCGATCTTCGGCCTGCCCAGCTGGAACCTGACCCTGGAGATCGTGGAATCCGTCGAGCCCGTCGCGGTGGACCCCCACGAACAGCTGTGCCTGTACTTCCCCGACCGGCAGGCGCAGCAGGCGGCGATCGTCCGCCTGCAAGCGGCGGGCATCGAACCGGTCGAACAGCATCCGTACTGGGAGGCGACGGGCGCGATCACCTACCGCGACCCCGACGGCCGCGAAATCGTGTTCGCCCCGTTCGTGTTCGGCGTCAACGAGCCCGCCGACAGCTCCGCGTCGGGGACACACGAGTTCCCGTCGCCGTAGAGACCTCAGCGACCGGACCGACCGGAAGCCAGCGCCGCGACGACGGCGGCGATCGAACACACCACCGCACAGACCGCCGCGATCGCGGCGACGTAGAGGCCGTATTGGGCCGACACCGGCGGATTGACGTTGAGCTTGTAGTACCACGCCGTCAGGGCGACGATGAGCAAGGAAATCACCAGCGCCGCAACCGAAGCGAGCCGCACCGCCAGGCCGCGACCCACCATCGCCCCGGTCACCAGCAGCGCCGAGGACAACAGCACGATGAGCTGGCCGGCGCCGAACCCCCGCGGAAGTTCCAAGTTGCCGTGAGCGCCCCCGATGCCGCTGGCCCAGCCCCCGCCGTTGACCGCCGTAGTCAGCCAGGGCAGCCACGAGCTGGCCGAGATCACCAGCGCGAAAAGCGCCACCAGCCAACCAGGGCGCAGCCGGCGAGTCATGTCAGCGAGATTAGCCGACCGGGGACCGGCCCCGTGGGCGTCACGCTAGCGTGGCGCTGCTCGGTCAGCGGTGGCCGCCGCCGGAACCGTTCATGCCGGGGTCGGGCCGAGTGAACACCGTGACGAAGTTCTGCAGCGACGTGTCGATGTCGCCCCGCAGCGCGGCGGCGACGATCATGCCGATCGGCCCGAACAGTGCCGGGCCACCGAGGTGGACGTCGAAGCTGACGACGGAGCCCTCCTCGGCGGGCTGAACTTTGGCCATGAGTTTGACCTTGACGCCACCGACGCCGTCGCCGTTGAGCGTCATGCCCTCCGGTGGCTTGTACCGAACGACCGTCCACCTGATCCGGTTGTACATGCCCTTGACTTCGACGATCGACTCCACGACCGTGCCCTTGTCGATGTCGTCGGGCAGTGTGCTGCGCCACACCCGGTGAATGGTGAGCCAGTCCTTATACCGGGACAGATCCGAGGCATGCTTCCAGGCCACCTCGGGTGGCAGCGGGACGTCGATGGATCCGGAGAGTTTCGCCATGAGCTCAGTTCTGGTTGTCGCCTTTTGCCGCTTGTTCGGCCGCCTTCTTGGCCTCTTCTTGCACTTTGTGGATGGTGTCGGAGTACTTGCCCTGCGTCTTGTCGTCGACGAATTCGCCGGCCTTGTCGATCGCCGTCTCGACCTTGTCGGCGTTCTGCGACAACAGCTCTTTGGCCTTGTCCAGGAATCCCATGTACCCGTCCTTTCCCCGCCGAAATCCTACTTGCCGGGTGGAACCGCACACGCGGGCGATCGGGCGGTCAGCGCCACAACCGCGGGTGCACGCCCAGGATCCGGGCCCGCATCCACCACATCGCCTCGACGGCGGCGGCGCCCAGCACGCCGATCCCCGCGGCGGTCGACGTCACCACGACATCGGAGGGATCGAGCAGGAACGCCTTGCGGGCCAGCGGGAGGCTGAAGATCACCACGTAGGCCAGGCCGGAGCCGATGACCAGCGCGACCCGCCACCACTGGTAGGGCCGCGCCACCACCGCGAGCACCCACAGCGCCGTCATCAGCAGCGTGATCAGGGCCGCGGTCGACGCCTGCTCCTGTTCCTGAAACGTCGCGTGCCGGCCGTGATAGGCCACCAGGTAGGAGGCGAACGTCGCGGCGCCGACGATCAGCCCGGACGGCAACGCCGAAGTGAGCACCCGCCGCACGAACCCGGGATTGGCGCGTTCGTTGTTGGGGGCCAACGACAGGATGAACGCCGGGATTCCGATGGTGAACCACGCGGCGATGGTGACGTGGATGGGCTGGAACGGGTACAGCAGGGGGTCGGCCTTGAGCGGCCCGGCGAACAGGCATTCGATGCCCACCAGCAGCGCCAGCAGGACCGAGTAGACGGTCTTGGTCAAGAACAGGTTGGCCACCCGCTCGATATTGCCGATCACCCGCCGGCCCTCGCCGACGACATACGGCAGGGTGGCAAACCGGTTGTCCAGCAACACGATCTGCGCGACGGCGCGCGATGCCGGGCTGCCGGCTCCCATCGCGACGCCGATGTCGGCATCCTTGAGGGCCAGCACGTCGTTGACGCCGTCGCCGGTCATCGCGACGGTGTGCCCATGCGATTGCAGGGCGTGCACCATCGCCCGCTTCTGGTCGGGCCGCACGCGCCCGAAGGTGGTGTGCGTGTCCAGCGCGTCGGCCAGTTGCGCGGGCCCGGACGGTAGCCGGCGCGCGTCCATGGTTTCACCGCGCAGCCCGAGCTGGTCGGCGACGGCCGCGACGGACACCGCGTTGTCGCCGGAGATCACCTTGACGGAAACCCCTTGTTCGGCAAAGTAATCCAGCGTTTCCGCGGCGTCGGGACGCACCCTTTGCTCGAGGACCACCAGCGCGACGGGGGTGACGCGGCCCGGGGCGTCCGGGTGGTTGACGGCCACGTCGCCGGTGCCCACGAGCAGCACCCGCAGACCTTGCGCGCCGATCCGCTCGGCGCGTTCGGCCGCGGCCGACGCCGGGTCGAGCAGCACATCCGGCGCCCCGATCACCCAGTTGCCGTGGCTGGAGTAGGACACCCCGCTCCACTTGGTGGACGACTTGAACGGCGCGGTCGCCGTGGCGATCCAATCCGGCGGCCGGCGATAGGTCTCGGCGATCGCCTGCATGCTGGCGTTGGGGCGCGGGTCGGCGGCGGCCAGTGCCGCCAGCGCGTCGTCGACGCTGTGCCGCCGTGCCGCTTCGAGTTCCTCGACGCCCGCGACGCGCATGCCGTTCTCGGTGAGCGTGCCCGTCTTGTCCGCGCAGACCACGTCGACCCGCGCGAGTCCCTCGATGGCGGGCAGCTCCTGCACCAGGCACCGGCGCTGGCCGAGCCGGATAACCCCGACGGCGAAGGCGACCGACGTCAACAGCACCAGGCCCTCGGGCACCATCGGCACCAGCGCACCCACCGCCCGCAGCACGGACTGCCGCCAGCCCACGTGGGTGGTGAACAACTGCGTGTAGATCGTCAGCAGTCCGGCCGGCACCAGCAGGTAGGTGATGAACTGCAGGATCCGGTTGATGCCGTTGCGCAGTTCGGATTTGACCAGCGTGAACTTGCTGGCCTCCTCGGCGAGCCTGGCGGCATAGGCCTCCGGTCCCACCTTCGTGGCACGGTAGGCGCCCGTGCCGGCGACGACGAAGCTGCCCGACATCACCGCGTCGCCGACGGCCTTGGTGATGGGGTCGGCCTCGCCGGTCAGCAACGACTCGTCGACCTCCAGGTTGGCCTCTTCGAGGACCTGACCGTCGACGACCACCTGGTCGCCCGGTCCGAGTTCGATGATGTCGTCGAGCACCACCTCGGCGGGCAGCAAGGTGCGGGTCCCGGATTGCCTGCGCACCAGAGGCTTTGCCTGTCCGACGATGGCGAGGGTGTCCAGCGTCTTTTTGGCCCGGATCTCCTGGACCATGCCGACGACGCTGTTGGCCACGATCAGCAGGCCGAACATGCCGTTGATCAGCGAGCCGGTCGCCACCACGATCAGCAGCAACACCCCCAGGATCGCGTTGATGCGGGTGAAGACGTTGGCCCGCACGATGTCCGGGATGCTGCGGGTGGCACGCTCCCGGACGGCGTTGCTCTTGCCTCCAGTGACCCGCTGCGCGACCTCGGCATCGGTCAGGCCCGCGATCATCGGGTGAACGTTCCCAGCTTGTCGGAGTCGTAGTACTCAAGGTTCAGTGTCGGCCCCGCAAATGTTGCCTTGGAAACCGTTCCCGGCGGCGCGTTTTCGTCGGTCAGAGCAAAGGTGAAGGTGTCGCCGTCCCAGTGCGTCAGGGCGACCGTCCGGTTCTTCGGACCCATCGCCAGCTGCAGCGCGCCGTCGTGTTCGGTCACCACGGCGGGTCCCCAGTAATCGTTCCCATAGACCCCGGCATAGTCGACGAGCGGCCTGGGCGGGGCGGGCCGGGCCGGCGGCTGCTTGCCGACCAGCGAGCCCTCGGGATTGTTGAGCCAGCCGATCGCCTTCTGGTACAGAGCCGCCCAATCCTCGCGGATCTGGCCGTACACGACGAGATCCATGAATTCGGCGGTCAGCGTTTCCGGGATGCCGTAGGGCGCGCCGTTCGTCAGCGCGATGATGCCCAGGTTCTCCGCGGGCATGACCACGAAGTTCGTCGCGGCGCCCAGGTCGAAGGCGCCGGAGTGGCTGTATTGGGTGCGCCCCGAGGAATCGACCGACGCGTTGAAGCCGTATCCGTAGAACCCCGAGCGCGCGTTGGGCGCTTTCGCGGGCGCCGAAACGATCTGCGGGCTGGTGGCGGCCAGCAGGGCTTCCGGTGAGGTGATCCGCCAGCCGTCGTATGTTCCGTTGCCCAGCAACATCATCAGCCAGCGGGCCATGTCGTTGACCGAGGAGCTCACCCCGCCGGCAGGCGACTGCGGGTCCGGGTCCCGCTGAAACCGGGCCTCCCACCTGCCCGCGATCTTCATGTGGTTGACCGCGTGGTTGGGCCGTGCGATGAAATCGGCGAAGCGCGAACTGGTCGACGCCATGCCCAGGGGGCGGTAGAGCGCCTCGTCAGACAGGTCCTCCCACGACTTGCCCGCCGCGGCGGCCACCGCCTCGGCGGCGGCGGTCAGGCCATAGTTGGTGTAGGCGTAGCTGATCCGAAAGGGGGCGAGCGGCAGGTACTTCAGCCGTTCGAGGGTCTGCCGACGGTCGTAGCCCAGGTCTTCAAGCTTGTCACCGGCGTGGTCGGGCAGCCCGGAACGATGCGAATACAGGTCTCCGAGGGTCACGTGGCTGGTGACGTACGGATCGCTCAGCGTCAGCCACGGCAACTTGGCCGCCACCGGGGTGTCCCATGCGACGGCGCCGTCGCTCACTTCATGCGCGACCACCGTCGAGCCGACCGATTTGGACACCGACGCCAGCTGGAAGACCGTGTCGGCGTCCACCTTGTTGTCCTGTCCCTGCCCTCTGCTCGCGTCCTTGATGCCGAAACCCTTGGCGTACAGCACTTTTCCACCGTGGACGACGGCCACCGCCATTCCCGGGACGCCGGTGCTCTTCATCAGGTCACCGACCAGGCCGTCGAGCTTTGCCACCGCCTGATCGATGCGCCCCGCCGGGATCGCCACACCGGACACCTCGTTGGGCGGTGCGTCAGAGAGCGCGGGCGGGCTGGATACCGGTTGCGCGGGCCCACATCCGGTCATGCCGAGCAGCACGGTGACAGCGGCGGCGGCCGCGCGTTTCGTCATGGCGGAACCCTAGCGCGGCGACGATGCGCGCCGCGTGCGGCGCGAGGTGGGGGCACCCCCAGCCGCGCAGCGGCTAGGGGGCGAGCCGCGCAATTCAACTCAGCGCGGCGAGGTTGCCTGCACCCCGAATCAGAGCCGCCACCAGGCGTTCGATTTGAGCGGCGCCGCGGGATCGATGCGTTGGCCGGGGGCGGGAACCGCCACGTCGACCCGCTCGGGTGCGGCGGCGGCGAGCAGGCGTTCGACCGGCTCGGCCCACGGGTGGGGGGCCAGCCGGAAGGTGCCCCAATGGATCGGCACGAGCAGCCCTTTGTCGGTGAGGTCCCGGTGCGCCCGGACCGCCTCCTCCGGGTTCATGTGGACGTCCGGCCATGCGGTGTTGTAAGCGCCGATGGGCAGCAGGGTCAGGTCGAACGGTCCGCGGTCGGCGCCGATGTGAGCGAAGCTCTTCGTGTAGCCGGTGTCGCCGCCGAAGTACGCGCGGTGGTTCGGGCCGGCGAACGCCCACGACGCCCACAGCGTCGTATTGCGGTCCAGGAAGCGACCCGAAAAGTGGCGCGCCGGAACGCAAGTCACGGTCAGCTCGTCGACCCGGGCGCTTTGATGCCAGTCGAGCTCGACGATTCGGTGCTCCGGTATCCCCCAGACGCGCAGGTGGGCGCCGACACCGAGCGGCACGAAGAACGGCGCCCGCTGCGTGCGCGTCAACGCCATCACCGTGTCGATGTCGAGGTGGTCGTAGTGGTCGTGGCTGATCACCACCGCGTCGACGGCCGGCAGCCCTTCCAGTTGCACCGGCGGCGGGTGGAGCCGCTGCGGTCCGACGAGGTCCGACGGCGAGCAGCGATTGCTCCACACCGGGTCGGTGAGCACCCGGTAGCCGTCGATTTCCAGCAGCGCCGTCGAATGGCCGAACCAGCTGACGGCGAGCCGGCGGGGGTCGCCGTCGAACAGGGCCGGCGCGGCCAACGGGATCGGCGCGGCGGGCCGGCTGACGCCCCGGTTGCCGATCAACTCCCACGCGACCAGCCGCAACTCCTCGCGATCCATCGTGAGGGCGGAGGCGGGATCGAGGTTGACGAAGACGCCGTCGCGGTAGTTGGGCGAGCCCTGCGCCACCGCCCTGATGGCGGTGGGGTGGGCACCGAGTGCCGCCGGCGCGCCGTGCAGCGCTCGCACCACCCAGCTGCCGGCCGCCAGCGACGCCGTGCCGGCGGCCAGTCGCAGCGCCCCCCGCAGCATGGCTGTCAGGCCCCCTGGAACTTCGGCGGTCGCTTCTCTATCCGCGCGACCTGGGCCTCGATGACGTCCTGACTCTTCCAGGCTTTGTCGAAGAGTTCCTTGTGCTCCGGCAACGAGTCCTCCATGGCACCGTCGTCGTTGAGCACCCGTTTGGCGTGCTGAATGGCCAGCGGCGCCAGGCCGGAGATCTCGGCGGCCCAGGCCTGGGCGTCGGCGAGTGTCCCGATGCGGTTGGCCATTCCGGTCTGCAGCGCCGCGTCTGCGGTCAGCTTCTCGGCGGTTAGCAGCATCGCGCTGGCCCGGCCGTGACCCACCAGCGAGGACAGTCGCCGGATGCTCCAGTTGTCCAGCGCCAGGCCGTATTTCGACGTCGGGAACTGAAAGAACGCCTCCGGCGCGACGACCCTCAGGTCGCATCGCATGGCCAGCTGCAGGCCCGCGCCGATGGCTGGACCGTTGATGGCGCCGATCAGCGGGATCAGCGTGGCGTCCATCAACTTGTGCAGCTCGATGAGCCGGTCGGGATAGTCGGCGGCGAACGCGTCGCCGCTCAGGTCCGCGCCGGCGCAGAACACCGTGCCCTGGCCGGTCAGCACGATGGCCCGGACGGAGCCGTCGCTCGCCTTCTGGAAGGTTTCCCGGAGCTCCTCGACGAGCTGCGAGTTGAGGGCGTTGCGGCGCTCGGGACGCTGCAGCTCGATGGTCAGCACGGCTTCGTCCTGGGTAACACCGATCATGGCAGCCACCCTATATAGCCTCGTGTCGTGAGTCGTATCACGGCTGCTCAGCTGCGCGACGCGGTGCTCGACGAGGGCTCCTTCATCTGCTGGGACGGCGAGCCGCTCGCCGTGCCGGTCAGCGAGGAGTATTCGCGAGAGCTGGCCGACGCGCGGGCCGCCACCGGCCTGGACGAATCGGTGCTGACCGGCGAGGGCCGCATCTTCGGGCGCCGGGTCGCGGTGGTGGTCTGCGAGTTCGGCTTCCTGGGCGGCTCCATCGGGGTGGCGGCGGCCGAACGGATCACCGCCGCGATGCAGCGGGCGACCGCCGAGCGGCTGCCGCTGCTGGCCTCGCCCAGCTCCGGCGGCACCCGCATGCAGGAGGGCACTGTCGCCTTCCTGCAGATGGTGAAGATCGCCGCCGCCGTCCGGCTGCACAAACAGGCGCACCTGCCCTACCTCGTCTATTTGCGCCACCCCACGACCGGCGGGGTGTTCGCGTCCTGGGGGTCGCTGGGCCACGTCACGGCCGCCGAGCCGGGCGCCCTGATCGGCTTCCTCGGGCCGCGCGTGTACCAGCTGCTCTATGGCGAACCCTTCCCCGAAGGCGTCCAGACGGCGGAGAACCTGCAGCGCCACGGCGTGATCGACGACGTCGTACCGCTGGAGCAGCTGCGCCGGATGCTGGACCGCGCGCTGACGGTCATCGCCGACCCGCCCGGGGCCCTGCCGGCACCGCGGCCGCCCGAACCGATACCCGACGTGCCGGCGTGGGACTCCGTGGTGGCGTCACGGCGCCCCGATCGGCCCGGTGTCGGGCTGCTGCTGCGCCATGGCGCCACCGATCGGGTGCTGTTGTCGGGCACCGGCCAGGGCGATGCGGCGACCACCCTGCTGGCACTGGCCCGCTTCGCCGGACAGCCCGCGGTGGTGCTCGGGCAGCAGCGGGTGGCGGGCGGGATGGTGGGCCCCGCGTCCCTGCGCGAGGCCCGGCGGGGCATGGCGCTGGCCGCCGAACTGCACCTGCCGCTGGTGCTGGTGATCGACACCGCCGGCCCGGCCCTGTCGGCGGAGGCCGAACAGGGTGGGCTCGCCGGCCAGATCGCCCAGTGCCTAGCCGAGCTGGTGACCCTGGACACCCCGACGGTCTCGGTGCTGCTCGGCCAGGGCAGCGGCGGGCCGGCGCTGGCGATGGTTCCCGCCGATCGGGTGCTGTGCGCGCTGCACGGGTGGCTGGCGCCGCTGCCGCCGGAGGGCGCCAGCGCGATCGTCTTCCGTGACACCGCGCACGCCCCCGAACTCGCTGCCGCGCAAGGTATCCGCTCGGCGGACCTGCTGCGGTCCGGAATTGCCGACGTCGTCGTCCCGGAACATCCCGACGCGGCCGACGAGCCGGTCGAGTTCTGCCGGCGACTCGCGCATGCCATCGCCGCCGAGCTGCACGGCCTGCGCGAGCTGCCCGCCGACGAGCGGTTGGCCACCCGATTGCGGCGCTACCGCCGCATCGGAGTGCCCTGAGCGCGGCACAACGCGCGACACGTAAACCACGCCCACGACACGCCGCAAAACGTCACCGTGGTTTAAGTCTCGCGAGTCAGCCCTCCGGCAGGCCGAGATAGCGCTGAATGGTCGGACCGAGCCAGTCGACGATCTCGTCGCGGGTCATCTCCGCGACCGGGGGGAGCCGTAACACGAAGCGGCACAACGCCATCCCCAATATCTGCGTGGCGATGAGCCCCGCCCTCACCCCCACCTCCTCCGCCGGCGCGAGTGAGGCCACCAGCGGCCGGATCTGGTTTCCGAAGATCTCCTGCATCCGTTGCGCCGCTTCGCCGTTGGTCGCGCTCGACCGCAGCAGGATCACCAGCGCCTCGTCGCCCTCCCAGCGTTCGAGAAAGTGCCGCACCAGCGACCGCCCGACCTGCGTCGGCTCGGTCGCCGCGAAGTCGGGAAACCGCAGGTCGAACTCCGCCGCCGCGGCGAACAGCTTGTCCTTGCTGCCGTAATACCGCATCACCATCGCGGGATCGATCCCAGCGTCGGCGGCGATGGCCCGAATCGTCGCACCCTGGAACCCCGCCGCGCCGAACCGCTCGCGCGCCGCCGCCAGGATCGCCGCCTTCGTCTCGTCCGACGACCGTCTCATGTCAACGATTGTAGGCCAACAACTGTTGACATAGCACTAGCGACGCGCGACCATGGAGTTATGCCAACAAGCGTTGACTAACGCATCAGGGAGAGGAGCCAGCCATGAACGACACCGACGTCCTGGTGGTCGGCGCAGGTCCTACCGGCCTCACGCTCGCCGCCGCGCTGCGAGTCCGCGGGATTCGGGTGACACTGGTCGACAAGGTGGCGGAGGGCGCCAACACGTCGCGCGCTGCCGCCGTCAACGCCCGAACCCTCGAGGTGCTCGACGAGCTCGACGTGTCCCGGCGAATGGTCAAGGCGGGCGTGATCGCGCCGCGGTTCACCATGCGGCAGGGCCGGCGCATCTTGATTCCCGTCGACTTCAGCACGCTTCCGACCGAACACCCGTACACGCTGATGCTCTCCCAGGCCGACACCGAGCGGCTGCTGCTCGAGCGCCTGCGGGAGCTGGGCGGTGACGTCGTCCGGCCCAAGGCGCTGAGTCGCATCGCCCAGGACGGCGACGGCGTGACGGCGACGTTCGACGACGGGGACACCATCCGCGCCGCCTACGCCGTCGGGGCGGACGGGATGCACAGCACGGTGCGCACGGAAGCCGGAATCGGCTTCGCCGGTGGCGAATTCGCCGAGTCATTCACGCTCGCCGACGTGCGAGTGACCGGTGAAGCGCCCCGTGACGAGGTGATCCTGTTCTACGCCAAAGACGGCCTGACGGTGCTGGCGCCGCTGCCCGGAGACATCTTCCGCGTCGTCGCGCCGACGGCCGACGCGCCGCTGCAGCCGTCGGCGCGGTTCGTGCAGGCACTGCTGGACACCCGCGGCTTCGGGCCGGGGCGAACGGTCGTGACCGAATTGGTGTGGGGGTCGCGGTTCCACATCCATCACCGCGTCGCCGACAGCTACCGGGCCGGCCGGCTGTTGCTGGCCGGCGACGCCGCCCACGTGCACAGCCCGGCCGGGGGCCAGGGCATGAACCTCGGGATCACCGACGCGATGGCCCTGGCCGGCGCGCTGACCGCGGTTCTGCAAGGAGGCCCGGACGCCGCGCTGGACGCCTACAGCGCCGCGCAGCGCCGACGCGCCGAGCGGGTGCTGAAGCTGACCGGACGGCTGACCCGCATCGCGACGCTGCCGCGCCCGTTGCGCCCCCTGCGCAACACCGGGATGCGTCTGGCCGCCGAGGTTCCCGCGGTCCGTCGGCAGCTGGCGGTGCAGTTGAGCGGGCTGGCCCGACAGTGATCGAACCCCTTCCGGTGACGACCGACGGCGGGGGAAGCGAAACAGGCTGCACCGCAACTGGTTTCGGCGCATGCGTGCCGATGTCAACGGCCAGTTGCGGCGCAGCGTCGAAAACGTAACCTTTTGGGCGTCGGCGGCCCGGCCAGGGCACCGCCGTGATCGGCAATCAGGCAAAATGGGCGGCATGGACACTGGTGGGACCTCGCCCCGCGTGTTGGTCGTCGACGACGACTCCGACGTGCTCGCCTCGCTGGAACGCGGCCTGCGACTGTCCGGATTCGAGGTGTCGACCGCGGTCGACGGCGCGGAAGCCTTGCGCAGCGCCACCGAGACCCGACCGGACGCGATCGTGCTGGACATCAACATGCCCGTGCTGGACGGCGTCAGCGTCGTCACGGCGCTGCGGGCGATGGATAACGACGTCCCGGTCTGCGTGCTGTCGGCGCGCAGCTCGGTCGACGACCGGGTGGCGGGGCTCGAGGCCGGCGCGGACGACTACCTGGTCAAGCCGTTCGTCTTGGCCGAGCTGGTCGCGCGGGTGAAGGCGCTGCTGCGTCGCCGCGGCGCCGTCGCGTCAACCTCCTCGGAGACCATCACGGTGGGCCCGCTGGAGGTCGACATCCCCGGCCGTCGGGCCCGCGTCAACGGCGTCGACGTCGACCTGACCAAGCGGGAGTTCGACCTGCTGGCGGTGCTGGCCGAGCACAAGACCGCGGTGCTGTCGCGCGCGCAGCTGCTGGAGCTGGTCTGGGGCTATGACTTCGCCGCCGACACCAACGTCGTCGACGTGTTCATCGGGTACCTGCGCCGCAAGCTGGAGGCCAATGGCGGTCCCCGGCTGCTGCACACCGTCCGCGGAGTCGGGTTCGTGCTGCGCATGCAGTAGCCAGGTCGAGCGGCGATGAATTTTCTGTCCCGGATCCTCACCCGTACGCCCTCGCTGCGCGCCCGGGTGGTGGTCGCGACGGTCATCGGCGCGGCGATTCCCGTCCTCATCGTCGGCGTCGTCGTCTGGGTGGGCATCACCAACGACCGCAAGGAGCGGCTGGACCGCCGGCTCGACGAGGCCGCCGGTTTCGCGATCCCCTTCCTGCCGCGCGGTCTCGACGAAATCCCCCGCTCCCCCAACGACAACGACGCCATCATGACGGTCCGCCGCGGCGACCAGGTCAGGTCGAATTCCGACGTGACGCTGCCCAGGCTGAGCGTCGACTACGCCGACGCCTACGTCAAAGGTGTGCGCTACCGGGTCCGGACGGTGGAGATTCCCGCGCCGGAGCCCACGTCGCTCGCCGTCGGCGCGACGTATGACGCGACGCTGGCCGAGACCAACAACCTGCACCGGCGGGTCCTGCTGATCTGTGGCTTCGCCATCGGCGCGGCGGCGGTGTTCGCCTGGTTGCTGGCCGCGTTCGCGGTGCGGCCCTTCAAACAGCTTGCGCAGCAGACCCGTTCGATCGACGCCGGAGACGAGGCGCCGCGCGTCGAGGTGCACGGCGCCAGCGAAGCCGTGGAGATCGCCGAGGCAATGCGGGGGATGCTGCAGCGCATTTGGGACGAGCAGAACCGGACCAAGGAGGCGCTCGAGTCGGCCCGCGACTTCGCCGCCGTCTCGTCGCACGAGCTGCGCACCCCCCTGACCGCGATGCGCACCAACCTCGAGGTGCTGTCCACCCTGGACATGACCGACGACCAACGCAAAGAGGTGCTGAGCGACGTCATCCGCACCCAGTCACGGATCGAGGCCACCCTGAGCGCCCTCGAGCGGCTGGCCCAGGGCGAACTGTCGACGTCCGACGATCACGTGCCGGTCGACATCACCGAGCTGCTCGACCGCGCCGCCCACGACGCGATGCGCATCTACCCCGACCTGGACGTGTCACTGGTCCCCTCGCCGACGTGCATCATCGTCGGGTTGCCCGCCGGCCTGCGCCTGGCGGTGGACAACGCGATCGCCAACGCCGTCAAGCACGGCGGCGCCACCCGCGTCCAGCTCTCGGCGGTCAGCTCGCGCGCCGGGGTGGAGATCGCCATCGACGACAACGGCACCGGAGTGCCGGAGGACGAACGCTATGTGGTGTTCGAGCGGTTCTCTCGCGGGTCGACCGCCTCGCATTCGGGCTCGGGGCTGGGGCTGGCGCTGGTGGCCCAACAGGCCCACCTGCACCGCGGGACCGCCGCACTGGAAAGCAGCCCGCTGGGCGGCGCGCGGCTGGTGCTGCGGCTCCCGGGACCCAGCTAGCGCTTCCTCGCCAACCGAGTCGGCCCCCGAGCGGTCGGGCACACTGGAGCGATGGCCGACGGCAAGAAACCGACCGACAACCAAACCCTGGCACACATCCGCGAGCTGGTCGCCGAGGAGAAAGCCCTGCGGGCGCAGCTGCAACAGCGCGACATCTCCCAATCGGAGGAGCATGATCGCCTGCGGCGGCTCGAGGTCGAGCTCGACCAGTGTTGGGACCTGCTGCGGCAACGGCGGGCGCTGCGTGAAACCGGCGACGACCCGCGCGCGGCCGAGGTGCGTCCGGCCGACGAGGTCGAGGGCTACCTGAGCTGAGCCCGCACCCGGGACACGTCGACGTCGTCGTCGTCGGTGGCGGTCACAACGGCCTGGTCGCGGCGGCCTATCTGGCTCGGGCCGGCCTGCGGGTGCGGTTGCTCGAGCGGCTGGGACACCTTGGCGGAGCCGCCGTCTCGGTGCAAGCCTTCGACGGCGTCGGGGTTCGGCTGTCGCGGTACTCCTACCTGGTCAGCTTGTTGCCGCCAAGCATCGTCGACGACCTGGGCGCCTCGGTGCGGCTGGCCCGGCGGCGGTATTCGTCGTACACGCCCGACCCCGGCACCGACGGCAACCGGGGGCTGCTGATCGGTGCGGGCGCTGACACGTTCGCCGCGATCGGCGCCGGCCCCGACGCGCAGGGGTTCGCCGCCTTCTACCGACGCTGCCGACTGGTGACCCAACCACTGTGGCCAACCCTGCTGGAACCGCTGCGCACCCGCGGGCAGGCCCGCCGGCATGTCGTGGAAAGCGGCGGGCGGCAAGCGGCGGCCGCGTGGCAGGCCCTGATCGACGAGCCGATCGGGGACGCCATCACCGCCGCCGTCAGCGACGACGTGGTCCGCGGCGTGATGGCGACCGACGCGCTGATCGGGACGTTCGCTCGCCTCGGCGACCCGTCGCTGATCCAGAATGTCTGCTTCCTCTATCACGTACTCGGGGGCGGGACCGGGGACTGGGACGTTCCCGTTGGCGGAATGGGCGCGCTGACGGAGGGCCTGGCGGCGGCCGCCATCCGCCATGGTGCCGAAATCACCACCAGTGCAGACGTTTACGCGGTCGAACCGGATGGCGTGGTGCGTTACCGCACCGGCGACCAGGAGCGTCTGATCCGGGCCCGGTTCGTCCTGGCGGGTGTCACGCCGGCGGTGCTGGCCGGACTGCTCGGCGAACGGCCCGCACCGCCTGTCCAGGGCGCACAGGTCAAGGTGAACATGGTGCTGCGGCGGCTACCGCGGTTGCGCGACAACGGCGTCACGCCCGAACAGGCCTTCGCCGGGACGTTCCACGTCAACGAGGCGTGGACGCAACTGGATACGGCGTATGCGCGGGCGGCCGCGGGCGAGGTGCCGAATCCCCTGCCATGCGAGGCGTACTGCCATTCGTTGACCGATCCCAGCATTCTGCCGGCCGGGCTGCGCGACTCGGGTGCGCACACGATGACCGTGTTCGGCCTGCACACCCCGCACTCGCTGTTCGACGGCACCTACTCCGGCGCCCTGCGCGATCGGCTGGCCGACTCGGTACTGGCATCGCTGGATTCCGTTCTGGCCGAACCGATTCAGGGCGTCTTGCTGAGTGACGCCCACGGCCGGCCGTGCATCGAGACGACCACCACCCTGGACCTGCACCGCACGTTGGGGATGACGGCCGGCAACATCTTCCACGGCGGCTTGTCATGGCCCTTCGCCGACGACGACGACCCGCTGGACACCCCGGCGCGGCGATGGGGCGTCGCGACGGCGCACGAGCGGGTCATGCTGTGCGGCTCGGGCGCCCGGCGCGGCGGCGCGGTGTCGGGGATCGGCGGGCACAACGCCGCCATGGCGGTGCTGGCCTCGCTGTGACTCGACTCCGCCGTAGCTAGCGCGCGTCGATCGTCGTGTAGTCGCGTTCGGTGTAGCCGGTGTAGATCTGGCGCGGACGGCCGATCTTGCTGTCACCCTCGTCGTGCATCTCGCGCCAGTGCGCGATCCAGCCGGGCAGCCGGCCCAGCGCGAACAGCACGGTGAACATCCGGACCGGGAAGCCGAGGGCCCGGTAGATCAGCCCGGTGTAGAAGTCGACGTTCGGGTACAACTTGCGCTCGATGAAGTAGTCGTCGGTCAGCGCCGCCTCTTCCAGTTCCTTGGCGATGTCGAGCAGCGGATCGCCGCCGAGCTTGGCCAGGATCTTGTCGGCCTGTTCCTTGACGATGCGGGCGCGGGGGTCGTAGTTCTTGTAGACGCGGTGGCCGAAGCCCATCAGCTTGACGCCCTCTTCGCGGTTCTTCACCTTGCGGACGAACTCGCTGACGTCGTCTCCACTTTCGCGGATCTGGTCGAGCATCTCGAGCACCGCCTGGTTGGCGCCCCCGTGCAGCGGTCCCCACAACGCGTTGATGCCACCGGAGATCGAGGTGAACAGGTTGGCCCGCGACGACCCGACCAGCCGGACCGTCGACGTCGAACAGTTCTGCTCGTGATCGGCGTGCAGGATGAGCAGCATGTCCAGCGCCCGCACCACCTCGGGGTCGGCCTGATAGGGCTCCGCGGGCAGCCCGAACGTCATGCGGAGGAAGTTCTCCACCAACGACATCGAGTTGTCCGGGTAGAGGAACGGCTGGCCGACCGACTTCTTGTACGCGTACGCGGCGATGGTGGGCAGCTTCGCGAGCAGCCGGATGGTCGACAGCTCGACCTGGTTGTTGTCCATCGGGTCGAGCGCGTCGGGGTAGTAGGCGCTCAGCGCGTTCACCACGCTGGACAGCACCGGCATGGGGTGTGCGTTGCGCGGGAAGCCGTCGAAAAAGCGCTTCAGGTCCTCGTGCAGCATGGTGTGCAGCTGGATCCGCTTGGTGAACTCCGCGAGCTGGTCGGAGTCCGGCAGCTCGCCGTAGATCAGCAGATAGCTCACCTCGATGAATGTCGACTTCTCGGCGAGCTGCTCGATCGGGTAGCCGCGGTAACGCAGAATCCCGGCGTCGCCGTCGATGTAGGTGATCGCGCTCTTGCAGGCGGCGGTGTTGACGAAGCCGTTGTCGAAGGTGGTGTGCCCCGTTTTGGACAACAGGGAACCGAGGGCGATCCCGTCAGCACCCTCGGTGGCGCGGACGATCTCGAGGTCGATCTCGCCCCCCGGGTACTTCAGAGTTGCGGTGTCGTCGGTGTCGGCCACGAGAACCCCTTTGCGCTCTGGCTGGTATGGCTGCCCTGACTAGGTGCTTATAGGTGAAGGTAGTCGTTGTCGCGTTCGCGCGCCTGCCCGGGGTCGGCTCTGCGGGACGGCCTGGGTAATCGATCGGGTGCGGCTCCCGCGTCGCGGCGATCCTCGGCCGGGCTAGGGCTGCAGCCGCTCGATCCGAGCGCCGGTGACCCGGATCCGGTTATGCAATCGGTTCTCCCGCCCCTGCCAGAATTCGACCGACTCCGGGGCGAGCAGGTAGCCGCCCCAGCCCGGCGGCACGGGCACCTGCTCGCGGTCGGCGAAGCGTGCGGTCACCTCCGCCAGCTGGTCGAGCAACGCCGCGCGTGACGCGATCGCACGCGACTGGTGCGACGCCCACGCGCCCAGCTGAGAGCCGCGCGGTCGCTTGGACCAGTAGTCCTGGGTGGCATCCGGGGTGACCTTGCTCACCGGGCCGCGGAGGTGGACCTGCCTGCCCAGCTGATACCAGGGAAAGGTCACCGACGCGTATGGCGTCGCCGCCAGGTCGGCCCCCTTGGCGGAGTCATAGTGGGTGAAAAATGTGATCCCGGACTCGTCCACGCTCTTGCACAGGACCGTCCGGCTTGTCGGCCGGCCGTCGGCGACGGTAGCCAGCACCATGGCGTTGGGCTCGGCGACGCCGGACCGTTCCGCGTCGCCGATCCAGTTGCGCAACAAGGCAACCCAACCGTCGTCGAGCCAATCGGTGTCGAGGTCGGGGCTGCCGTCCTTCTCCACCGATCCGTATTCCACGCGCATGCGCTGCAGGCGTTCGGGGTCTGGTCCTGCCATCGCGCCAACGCTACCGGGGCTTGCTACCGGCCGGTAGCGTCCGCCCGAAGGTGGGGTGCGAGAATTTTCGGTATGACTGTGGTCCCCGAGAACTTTGTCCCCGGCCTCGAAGGCGTCGTCGCCTTCACCACCGAGATCGCCGAACCGGATAAAGACGGCGGCGCGCTGCGTTACCGCGGCGTCGACATACAGGATCTGGTGAACCAGCAGGTCACCTTCGGCGACGTGTGGGGCCTGCTGGTCGACGGCAAGTTCGGCCACGGCCTGCCGCCCGCCGAGCCGTTCCCGCTGCCCATCCACACCGGCGACGTGCGCGTCGACGTGCAGGCGGGCCTGGCGATGCTGGCCCCGATCTGGGGGTACAAGCCCCTGCTCGACACCGATGACGCCACCGCACGCGACCAGCTGGCCCGGGCCTCGGTGATGGCGCTGTCCTACGTGGCGCAGTCCGCCCGCGGCATCTACCAGCCCGCCGTCCCGCAGCGCGTGATCGACGAATGCGCAACCGTCACAGCACGTTTCATGACCCGGTGGCAGGGCGAACCGGACCCGCGGCACGTCGAAGCCATCGACGCCTACTGGGTCTCGGCCGCCGAGCACGGCATGAACGCGTCGACGTTCACCGCGCGGGTGATCGCCTCGACCGGTGCCGACGTCGCCGCGGCGCTGTCCGGGGCGATCGGGGCGATGAGCGGGCCGCTGCACGGCGGGGCGCCGGCGCGGGTCCTGCCGATGATCGAAGAGGTCGAGCGCACCGGCGACGCCCGTGGCCTGGTCAAGAAGATCCTGGACAGCGGCGACAAGCTGATGGGCTTCGGGCACCGGGTCTACCGCGCCGAGGACCCGCGGGCGCGAGTGCTCCGCGCGACCGCAGAGCGGCTGGGCGCGCCGCGCCACGAGGTCGCCGTCGCGCTGGAGCAGGCCGCGCTGGCCGAACTGCGCGAGCGTCGCCCGGACCGGGCCATCGAGACCAACGTCGAGTTCTGGGCGGCGGTGATCCTGGACTTCGCGCAGGTGCCGGCCAACATGATGCCGGCGATGTTCACCTGCGGGCGGACCGCGGGCTGGTGTGCGCACATCCTCGAGCAGAAGCGGCTGGGCAAGCTGGTGCGCCCGTCGGCCATCTACGTGGGACCGGCCCCGCGCAGCCCGGAGTCCGTCGAAGGTTGGGACCGCAGCCTCACCCACGCCTGAGGCGGGCCCGGTTGTCGGTGCCCCGCGATTGAATGAGATCGCCGCGATGAGTTTGTGTCGCGGGCGAGGTCATAACTCGCGAGCCCGCCCGCCCCGGGCGGGTCTGGGAGACCGACAGCAAGGAGAACCACGATGGCGATCAACTTCGAACCGGCCCTGTCCCCGCACCTGGTGGTGGATGACGCGGCTGCTGCGATCGACTTCTACGTCAAGGCATTCGGCGCCGAGGAGATCGGGCGGGTGCCTCGCCCCGACGGAAAGCTGGTCCACGCCGCGCTGCGCATCAACGGCTTTATGGTCATGCTCAACGACGATTTCCCGGAGATGTGCGGCGGCAAGTCGATGACGCCCACGTCACTGGGCGGCACCCCGGTGACGATCCACCTGACCGTGACCGACGTCGACGCGAAGTTCCAGCGCGCGCTGGACGCGGGCGCCACCGTGGTGGCGCCGTTGGACGATCAGTTCTGGGGCGACCGCTACGGCGTGGTGGCCGACCCGTTCGGCCACCACTGGTCGATGGGACAGCCGGTCCGCGAGGTCGGTTATGACGAGCTCCAGGCCGCGATGGCGGGGCCGGGCGCGAGTTAGCCGAGCAGCCGGTCCAACAGCCCGCGTCGCGGCGCCGGCGCCGGCCCGGCGGCGGCAGCGGCGGCGAGCATGCCGGCGACGTCGGTGAACTTGCTGCGCGGGCGACCGTCGGCGCCGCCGCGGGTGACCTCGGCGGCGTCGATGGCCCGCCACCCGTGGGCATCGACGGCGTCGGGCTGCCGGACCCGCACCAGCTCGGCCAGCGCCTCGGGTTTCGCCACCGGGTCGCTCAGCCTGCCCGCGTTGAAATCCGCTACCAGGGCGTGCACGGTCTGCAGCGAACAAGATTTGTTGGTGCCGATGAACCCGCTCGGTCCCCGCTTGATCCAGCCCGCGACGTAGGCCCCCGGCACCGGCGCCCCCGAGCCGGGATCGACGACACGGCCGCCGTCGTTGGGGACGACGGCCACCGACTCGTCGAACGGCAGGTCGCGGATGGGCTTGCCGCGGTAGCCAATTGAGGTCAGGACCAGTCCCGCGCTGAGGTCACACAGGTCGTCGGTGCCGGTGACGGCGAACTGAACGCCCGTGGCGCGTTGTTCGCCCAGCACGCGATTCGGGGTGAGCTGATAGGCCAGCCGGATTCGCGGCCGCCCACCGTTGTGGGTTGGTTCCGAATCGTCACCGAGCGAGCTCAGGATCTCCAGCTTGCGCTTGCTCAAGCCGTCCGTGACGGCGGCGAGGTCGGCCGCCACCAGCTCGTGGTCGGCCGCGCTGAGCACGACGTCGGATGAGGTCGTGAGACCGATCAGCTCGGGCAGGGTGAACGCCGACTGGGCGGGGCCCCGGCGGGCGGCCACCACCACCTCGCGGACCGCGGATGCGCGAAGCGCCGCCAACGCGCAGTCGGCGATGTCGGTGCGGGCCAGGTCGTCCGGATCCGCGCTGAGCACGCGCGCCACGTCCAACGCGACGTTTCCGTTGCCGATGATCACCACCCGGTCATGGCCGAGATCGACTGGCAGCTCGGCAAAGTCGGGATGGCCGTTGATCCACGCGACGAGTTCGGTGGCGGTCCCGGTGCCCGGCAGGCCCATGCCCTCGATCTGCAGGCGGCGGTCGTCGGGAGCGCCGACGGCATACACCACGGCGTGGTGGTGGGCCAGCAGATCGGCGTGACTCAAGTGCCTGCCGACCTCGACGTTGAGGTAGAAGCGGAAGCGGCGATGACCGACGACCCGGTCGAACAGCCGGGTGACCCGCTTGGTGTTCTGGTGATCGGGCGCCACCCCGGCGCGCACCAGCCCGTACGGGGTGGGCAGCTTCTCAAAGACGTTGACCCGCACCCCATCCTGGGTGAGCAGCTCGTCGGCGGCATACATCGCCGCAGGCCCGGATCCCACGATGGCCACGGTCAGCGGCTGGCGTCGGGCGCGCACCTGGGCGGCCGGAATCACCGGCGCCAACTTCGACGTCGGCGGCAACTTCTCACCCGGCGGCCGCTCGGGATAGAACGACGCGTTGATCTCGACGAACGGCAACTGCTTGGTGTCCAGCCGGGTGTCCGGAGCGATCGCGCCCACGGGGCAGGCGCTCACACACGCGCCGCAGTCCACGCAGGCCACCGGATCGATGTAGAGCATCTCCGAGGTGGCGAAGCCGGGCTCGTCGGGCGTGGGATGAATGCAGTTCACCGGGCACGCGAAAACGCAGGACCCGTCGTTACAGCACGACTGGGTAATAACGTGCGGCATAGGCGATTACCCGCGCGGTCCTAGGCGGCCGGCGCCGCGGCCAGGTGCCGGCGCTGCGGCTCGCTGCGGTAGCGCGACGGCTTGCCGTCGATCTTGCAGAGCCGCCACATGAGCCGGGCGGAGCGCGTCTCCATCAAGCCGGTGTCGTGTGCCAGCATCCGGACGTCGGCGAACATGTCACTCAACCACTTTCGTGATTCCGGCGACCGGAAGAAGAGCTCCTTCTTGACCTCGCGCGGGATGTCGAACTCCTGCCAGAACGCCTTGGGCGGCACCACGATGGCCCGGCACAGGACCTTCATCGTCAACGGCAGGTACAGGGCCGTCCAGAACTTCTGCCGCTTGGTCAGCTGCGGCACCCGCCTGCGCAGGAACTCGTGGGCAAACGAAATGTGTCGCGCTTCCTCGGCCACGTGAATGGCCATCACCCGTTCCATGATCGGGTGCAGCGATTTCCCTTCGCGCAGAATGTTTTTCTGCGTGTGGTCGATCGGCTCCTCGCCGGCGAGCACCCCGATGAAGAACGCCACCGGCAGCGGACCGGCCACCAGCGGAACCAGCGGCGAGAGCCACTTGAGCGTCCGCGGCATACCCGGCACGTCCGCGCCGACGCGGTTCACCATCTCCTGGAACATCATGGTGTGGTTGCACTCCTCGACCGATTCGTGCAGGCAGTACCGGTATTCCGGGGAGCCGTTCGGCACCCAGAACGTGTAGTTCATCAGGCCGCGGATCAGAATCGACTCGAAGTGCAGCCCGACCTTGGCGACGTTGGCCTGGCGCCACATCCCAATCTTGATCTTGCGCTCTTCGGGCTGCGACAAATACCAGGGATGGCGCCCCAACGGGTCGGTGGCCGGCAGTACCCACCGCGGGTCGTTCTCCGTGACGGCGAATTCCGGTGCGTCCCAGTCGATGTCGGTGTAGGGGTTGAAGTTTCTCCGCACCGACCCCTCGGACAGTGTGGCAAGCGTGTTGACGTACTCAGTGTCGTCGCACACCTCCAGATTGCGGCGCCAACGCCGAACCATGCGTGTCCTGGCCATATCCAAGCCTCCCCAACGAGGTTTACATTTGGACGTGCTGTGTCCAGACAGTACCGCAGGTACCGGATATCTTCTAGACCCCGATCCGCCGCTGTGGGCTGACCAGTGGTCAGGCGCATGGTGTGCCCTGCCTCACAGCGTGCGAAACACCACGGGCGCGGCCAGGTGTTTTGCGCGGGTCACGGGCGTGCGCCGCCGGACCGCTGCGTCGCCGGTCACATCGGCTCACTACCCTGATGAGCATGGCTGACCAGCTCGAGGTTCCCGCTGACATCAAACCCCGCGACGGCCGCTTCGGATGCGGCCCTTCCAAGGTCCGGCCCGAACAGTTGCAGGCGCTGACGACCAGCGCGGCCCCGCTGTTCGGCACTTCGCACCGGCAAGCCCCGGTGAAGAATCTGGTGGGCCGGGTGCGGACGGGGCTGACCGAGCTGTTCTCCGTGCCGGACGGCTATGAGGTCATCCTGGGCAACGGCGGCGCGACGGCGTTCTGGGATGCCGCGGCGTTCGGGTTGATCGACAAGCGCTCACTGCACCTGTCCTTCGGCGAGTTCAGCGCCAAGTTCGCCTCGGCGGTCGCCAACAACCCGTTCGTCGGCGACCCGATCATCGTCAAGGCGGACGCCGGCAGCGCACCCGAACCGCAGAGCGATCCCTCGGTCGATGTGATCGCCTGGGCGCACAACGAGACGTCGACCGGGGTGGCGGTGCCCATTCGGCGTCCGGCCGACTCCGGCGACGCCCTGGTCGTCATCGACGCCACCTCCGGTGCGGGCGGCCTGCCGGTCGACATCGCCCAGACCGACGCCTATTACTTCTCGCCGCAGAAGAATTTCGCCAGTGACGGCGGCCTGTGGTTGGCCATCATGAGCCCCGCCGCACTCGCGCGGGTGGAGTCCATTGCCGCGTCGGGCCGCTGGGTTCCCGACTTCCTGTCGCTGCCCATCGCCGTGGACAACAGCCTGAAGAACCAGACGTACAACACCCCGGCGGTCGGCACCCTGGCTCTGATGGCCGAGCAGATCGACTGGATGCTCGGCAACGGCGGGCTGGACTGGGCCGTCAAGCGCACGGCCGACTCGTCGCAGCGGTTGTACTCCTGGGCGCAGGAGCGGCCGTACGCCACTCCGTTCGTCACCGACCCCGCCTTGCGGTCCCAGGTGGTCGGCACCGTCGACTTCGTCGACGACGTAGACGCCGCTGCCGTCGCCAAGATCCTGCGGGCGAACGGCATCGTCGACGTCGAGCCGTACCGCAAACTCGGCCGCAACCAGCTGCGGGTCGGGATGTTCCCGGCGGTCGACCCCGATGACGTCAGCGCCTTGACGCAATGCGTCGACTGGGTCGTCGAGCGGCTGTAACCCCCACGCAATCCACGCGCAACCGCCCAGCGTGTCAGCACAGGTTGCGGGCGTCAGCTGCACTAGAGTGCGCAAAAGACGGGTCCGTCGACCTGCACGGAGCCTGCGAGGAGAAACCATGCGGGAACTCAAAATGGTTGGGGTCGATGCCGGCGGCAAACACATCATCTGCGAGGCCGGCGATCCCGCCGAGCCCTTCAAGCTCGCGGTCGACGATCAACTGAAGGCAGCCGTGCGCGGCGACATCGCGCCGCCGGAGCAACCGCAGCTCGACATTCAGGTCACCAACATGCTGAGCCCCAGAGAGATTCAGGCCAAGATCCGCGCCGGCGCGTCCGTCGAACAAGTCGCCGCGGCGTCGGGCTCCGACGTTTCGCGGGTCCGCCGATTCGCGCACCCGGTGCTGCTGGAACGCGCTCGGGCCGCTGAGTTGGCAACCGCCGCGCACCCGGTGCTCGCCGACGGCCCCGCGGTGCTCACCCTGCTGGAGACCGTGAGCGCCGCCCTGGTGACGCGCGGCCTGGAACCCGACCGGCTCAGCTGGGACGCCTGGCGCAACGAAGACAGCCGCTGGACCGTGCAGCTGGCCTGGAAGGCCGGCCGGTCCGACAACATCGCGCACTTCTGCTTCGCCCCGGGCGCCCACGGCGGCACGGTCACCGCCATCGACGACGCGGCCAAGGAATTGGTCGACCCCAACTTCGACCGTCCGCTGCGCCCACTCGCGCGGGTCGCCCACGTCGACTTCGAGGAGCCGGTGAAGCCCGCCGCCGCTCCGCAAGAGGAGCCCGCGCCCCAGGAGCCCCCGGTGCACACTCGACGCGGTAAGCCCGTCATTCCGGCTTGGGAGGATGTGCTGCTCGGGGTGCGCTCGGGCGGACAGCGCTAGGCGACAGCGCCCACACCGGCTAACCCGCCACCGTCAGCGCGAGCAGCGTCAGCCACGCTCCCGCGACACCGATCCCCGCACCCAACAGGAACCAGCGCAGCACCGGCTTGTGCCGCCAACCCCACAGCGTCGGCGCCAGCCCACCGGCCGCGACGACGTTGAGCCCGACCGCCAGCAGCGGATGCACCCGGATGAGGCCCAGACTCAGCACCACGATGGCGGCGCCGGTCACGGCGGCGACGAAGCCGGCGACCGTCAAACCCGTTGCCCAGGGCGCGGAATCGTCGGTCACCCGCCGAGCCTAACCCGTTCGTAGAACGCCAAGGCGGCCGCGGTGGCCACGTTGAGGGAGTCCGTCCCGCGCGACATCGGGATGCGCACGCGCACATCGCTTCTCCGCAAAGTCGCCGGCGTCAGACCCGGTCCCTCGGCGCCCACCATCACCGCGACGCGTTCGTCGCGCGCGGCCGCCATGGCCTCCGCCAGGGTGCAGGCGTCGCTGTGCGGGGTCATCGCCAGCAGCCGAAATCCGTTCTCTTTCAACATCGTCAGTTCGGCGGGCCAGTCCGTCGCTCGCGCGTACGGGACCAGCAAGGCGTGCCCCATGGACACCCGGACGGCGCGGCGGTAGAGCGGGTCGGCGCAGCCGCTACCGAACACCACCGCGTCGACGCCCAGCCCGGCGGCGTTGCGGAAGATCGCGCCCAGGTTCTCGTGATCGTTGACGCCCTCGAGCACTGCGACGGTCCGGGCGGGCTCGACCAGTTCGGCAACGCCGGGTTCCGGTACCCGGCGGGCGGCCGCCAGCACCCCCCGATTGAGGTGGAAGCCCACCACTTGCGCCATGACGTCGGCGGAGGTGCGGTAGAACGGCACGGCACTGCCCGCCAGGTCGTCGGCGAGCTCGGCGAGCCGGCGCTCGGTCCCCAGCAGCGCGTGCGGGGTGAACCTGGAGGCGAGCATGCGCTGGACGACCAGCACCCCCTCGGCGATCACCAGGCCTTTGCCGGACGGCAGATCGGGACGGCGGTCGACGCTGTTCAGGTCGCGGAAGTCGTCGAGCCGGGGGTCGTCGGGATCGTCGACGTCCTGGACGTTGAGGCCATCGGTTCCATCGCTCACGGGCTTTCGTCGACCAGGGCCAACATCAGGTCAGCCGCGTGGCGCAGGGTGTCACGCTGCTCGTCGTCCAGCGTCGCCAGCCGTTTGGCCAGCCACTCCTGACGGGCCCGCCGGGTCACCTTGACCAGCTCGGCGCCGGACTGGGAAACCGAGACCAGCACCTGGCGGCCGTCGACGGGATGCGGGGCGCGGTCCACCAGGCCCATGTCGGCCAGCGACGCGATCACCCGGGTCATCGACGGCGGACGGACGCGCTCGCGGATAGCCAGCGCGCCGGGCGTCATCGGGCCCTCGTTGGCCAGCGTCGCCAGCGCCGACAGCTGCGACAACGACACCGGCGACGACGGGTTTCGGAACCGGAGTTGGCGGGCCAGCCGCATGACCGCCAGCGACAGGTCGCTCGCCAGCCGCGCATCGCTGTCAGGCATGGCGCGAGGTTACACGGAACCTCAGGAAATCGGGATACGAACCGGTGAACGACGGGCTTTGGTCCCCGAGACCACCGGGGCCGGCGATCGCCGAACCGCTTGCGCGGTCGGGCAACCCGCGCTGCCCAGGCATTTCGGCGACTTGGTGCCCGGGCGGGTGCTCGGGCGGCCCGCACCTGCGGGGGCTATGTTAATCGCGATGTCCGAGGAATCCGGCGAGAACCGCGAGGCACCGCCCCTGCCACCCGCACTGCTCAACGCGTGGCCTTTCATCGGCCTCGGCGCGCTCGGCTGGCTGGTCGCGACGGCGGCCGCATTTCTTGTCCCGGCCCTGCAGAGTTGGCGCCCATTGACGCTGGCCGGGCTCGGGGTGGGCGTGCTCGGGACGAGCATCTTCGTGTTACAGCTCGCGGCGGCGCGCCGCGGCGATCGCGGCGCGCAGACCGGACTCGACAACTATCTCGACCACGGCTAGTTCTCGCACCGATGACCCGGGAGGATCGATGGTAGCCCCGCTACTGCAAGCGCAAATCGATATCGACGCACCGGTTTCCACCGTTTGGGGGTTGGTCTCCGACCTTCGGCGGATGCCGCAGTGGAGCCCCCAGTGCCGTTGGATGAAGACCTTCGGCCCGCTGCGCCAGGGCATGCGCAGCCTGAACATCAATCGCCGCAACCGGATGTTCTGGCCCACCACGTGCACGGTCGTCGAGGTCATTCCCGAGACCAAGCTTGCGTTTCGCGTCGACACCAACCACACGATCTGGAGCTACGAGCTGCAACCCATCGACGGGGGCACCCGGGTGATCGAGAGCCGTCACGCGGAGAACGGCGTGACCGCGTTCTCCAACCTGTCGGTGAATGCACTGTTCGGTGGGACCACCAACTTCGAGCGCGAGTTGCTCGAGGGCATGAACGCCTCGTTGGCCAGGATCAAGGCCGCGGCCGAAAAGAGCTAATCCGCCTCGGGACGCTCGGGCCCGCCCTCCGAAGCGTCGGACTCCGCCGTGTCGGCGTCGGCCTCCGAGATCTCGGGCGCGGATGCCGACGGCTCCGCTTCGACCTCCGGAGCGCCGTCCGGTTCGGCCTCGGGTGTCTGCGATTCAGCCGACTCGGGCGCCTCGGCCGGCTCGAGCGTCTCAGGAGTCTCGGGCGCCTCGGCGGGCTCGGCCGCCTCGGGCGGCGCCTCCACGACGTCGAGCACACCGTCGTCGTACGGCTCGAACATGGGCGAACCCGTCCCCGCCGGAGCCGGGGTGTCCGAATGCGCGCCGCACCCGTACTGCTTGTCGACCACCTGCCCGTCGGCCGACAGTTCGTTGCCGCACACCCCGAACATCGCGCCGAGCGCGCCCGCCAACGGCAGGAAGAATCCGCAGTCGCGGCACACCCGCTTGGTGGAGCGGGCCATCGCTGAGTCGGGCCCGTGGTCGCCCGTGTGCCATCGTTCGGCGGCCTCGGCGCGGCCCCAGGCGCTCATCACCCAGCGCCGGCCCAGCCCGACCTCGGCGGCGGTCTCGTCCACCTGGGGGTCGCCGCTGGCGGTGTAGCCGGGGACCAACCGCGGGTCGTCGGCCGCCGGGGCCAGCAGGTCCCCGGGGCTCAGGTCCCCCGGGCGCACTCGCTGATCCCAGGGAACCCACTGCGGGGCCAGCAACGCGGTCGGTCCGGGGATCAGCACCACTTCGCTCACGGTGGCATGGTCGGCACCGGGGTGGGCGGCGACGACGACGGCCCACTGCCAGCCCTGATAGCCGGGCAGATGCGCCAGGAACCGGTGGGTGGCTGCGGCGGGGTCCTCGTAGCTGACGCCCAGGTAGTCACCGACGGCTTCGGCCCCGCTGAACTCCACGACCGCGGCCCTGGCCTGGTCCACCGCGCCCGTAAGCACGGCCGCCAACCCCTCGGGCCACTCGGCCACGGTCGCCACGGCGGATTCCTCGATGGGCCCCGTCACGCTGTCCCCTTCCTGCTTTGCGTTTCCAATACTAGGTTGGCCAGCCACGCCCCGTTACCTGCAGACGCATGTCCTCGGGATGAGGGAGAATCTCCAACGTGTCTGGACGGCGGCGTGACGATCCGGGCCGCGTGGCCTCGACTCCGGGTCGCCGGCCCCGCAATGGGGCCGCCAACCAGCATCCGGGCACGGCCAACTACCCCGCCGATGAGGGCGATCACCGCCGACGGCGCCGGCCACCGCCGATGCCGAGCGCCAATCGCTACCTGCCGCCCATCGGTCAGCAGCCGGAGCCGGAGCGCCGCGACAGCACCCCGCCGCGCGGTACCCCGACCGGCGAGCGGATCACCGTCACCCGCGCCGCCGCGCTGCGCAGCCGTGAGATGGGTTCGCGGATGTACTGGATGGTGCAACGCGCCGCCACCGCCGACGGCGCCGACAAGTCCGGCCTGACCGCGCTGACGTGGCCGGTGGTGGCCAACTTCGCGGTGGACGCCGCGATGGCGGTGGCGCTGGCCAACACGCTGTTCTTCGCGGCGGCCACCGGGGAGAGCAAGGGCCGAGTGGCGTTGTACCTGCTGATCACCATCGCGCCGTTCGCGGTCATCGCGCCGTTCATCGGCCCGGCCCTGGACCGGTTGCAGCACGGCCGGCGCGTCGCACTCGCCGCGTCGTTCGCCCTGCGTACCGCGTTGGCGCTGGTGCTGATCATGAACTACGACGGTGCCACCGGCAGCTACCCGTCGTGGGTGCTCTACCCTTGCGCGCTGGCCATGATGGTGTTCTCCAAATCGTTCAGCGTGCTGCGCAGCGCCGTGACCCCGCGGGTCATGCCGCCGACGATCGACCTGGTGCGGGTGAACTCCCGGCTGACCGTGTTCGGCCTACTCGGCGGCACCATCGCCGGCGGTGCCGTCGCGGCCGGCGTCGAGTTCGTCTGCACTCACCTGTTCAAGTTGCCCGGCGCGCTGTTCGTCGTCATCGCGGTCACCGTCGCGGGCGCCTTGCTGTCCATGCGGATACCGCGCTGGGTCGAGGTGACGGCGGGCGAGGTGCCGGCCACCCTGAGCTATCGCCAGGACAGCGAGCCGCATCGGCGACGCTGGCCCGACGAGGTCAAAAAGGTCGGTGGGACGCTGCGACAACCGCTGGGCCGCAACATCATTACGTCATTGTGGGGCAACTGCACCATCAAGATCATGGTCGGCTTCTTGTTCCTGTACCCGGCATTCGTCGCCAAGGCGCACCAGGCCAACGGCTGGGTTCAGCTCGGCATGCTCGGGATGATCGGCGCGGCGGCCGGCATCGGTAATTTCGCCGGCAACTTCGCGGCCGCGCGCCTGCAACTGGGCCGGCCGGCCGTGTTGGTGGTGCGCTGCACGCTGGCGGTCTCGGCGGTCGCGTTGGCGGCCTCGGTGGCGGGCACCCTGTCGGCAGCGGTGATCGCCACCCTGGTCACGTCGGGCTCCAGCGCGATCGCGAAGGCCTCGCTGGACGCCTCGTTGCAAAACGACTTGCCCGAGGAATCGCGGGCCTCGGGATTCGGACGTTCGGAGTCGACCCTGCAGCTGGCCTGGGTGCTGGGTGGCGCGGTGGGCGTCTTGGTCTACACCGAACTGTGGATCGGCTTCACCGTCGTCACGGCGCTGCTCATCCTGGGGCTGGCGCAGACACTCGTCAGCTTCCAAGGGAATTCGCTGATCCCCGGCCTCGGCGGCAACCGGCCCGTCATGGTCGAGCAGGAGGGCGCGCGGCGCGGCGGCCCGGCGGTGGTGCCCGAGTGAAACGCGGTGTGGCCGTGCTGCTCGCCGGCGTGCTGACGGTGTTGTGCGTGGCCGTCGGCGTCGGCACCTGGTTGCTGGTGCGCCCGTCGGGTCCGCAGCGCCCGGAGATCAGCGCGTATTCGCACGGCCACCTCGCCAGGGTGGGGCCCTACCTGTACTGCAACGTGCTCAACCTCGACGACTGTGACACCCCGCAAACCCAGGGCGAGCTGAAGGTCAGCGAGCGCTATCCCGTACAGCTCTCGGTGCCCGACGCGATCTACCGGGCGCCCTGGCGGCTTTTGCAGGTGTACGAGGACCCGACCAACACCACGAGCACCATCTTTCGGCCGAACACCCGGTTCGCGGTCACGATCCCACCGGTCGACCCACACCGCGGGCGCGTGGTCGGGATCGTTGTGCAGTTGCTGACGCTGGTGATGGACCCAGCCGGCGAACTGCGCGATGTCCCGCACGCGGAATGGTCAGTGCGACTTACGTATTTCTGACCCCTGGTCGCCGAACGTCGAGTCGCTCAGGCCCCGTGCCCGGCGGGTACCCGCTCCCCTTCGACCGGCGGCCCGGGCGGGGTCCCATCGCTGAATGGCCTGCCGCCCAAGGAATCCCGGCCGTGCGCAGACAGCCAGCCCGTCAGGTCCGGCCCCTTGGGCACAATGCCGGTGGGGTTGATGTCGGCGTGCACGATGTAGTAGTGCTGCTTGATCTGGACGAAGTCGACTGTGTCGCCGAACCCGGGCGTCTGGAACAGGTCGCGCGCATACGCCCACAACACCGGTAGCTCGCTCAGCTTGCTTCGGTTGCACTTGAAATGCCCGTGATAGACCGGGTCGAACCGCGCCAGCGTGGTGAACAGCCGCACGTCGGCTTCGGTTATGGTGTCGCCCACCAGATATCGCTGGTCGGTCAGGCGACCGCTCACCCAATCCAGGGCGGCGAACAGCCGGTCGTACGCCGCGTCGTAGGCCTCTTGCGAACCGGCGAAGCCGCACCGGTACACGCCGTTATTGATCTCGGTGTAGACGCGCTTGTTCACCTCGTCGATCTCGTCGCGCAGCCGCTCGGGGTAGAGCTCCGGTGCGCCGTCGCGGTGGTAGGCGGTCCATTCCGTCGAGAGATCCAGCGTCATCTGCGCGAAGTCGTTGGTGACCACCGCGCCGGACGGGATATCCACGATCGCGGGAACCGTGATGCCCTTCGGGTAGTCGGGGAAACGCTTGAAGTACGCGTCCTGTAGCCGCGGGATTTGCAGCACGGGGTCGACGCCGCCCGGATCGAGGTCGAATGTCCAGCTGCGTTCGTCGTGGGTGGGCCCGCAAAACCCAATGGAGAGAACGCTTTCCAGGCCCAGCAAACGGCGGACGATGATGGCGCGGTTCGCCCACGGGCAAGCCCGGGCGACGATGAGCCGGTACCGGCCGGGCTCCACCGGATACCCGTCGCGTCCGTCCGCGGTGACCCGGGTGGTGATGTAGTCGGTGTCGCGGTTGAAGTCACCTTTTCCGGCGACGTAGGCGGCCATGGTGACAATTCTGCCCCAGGCCGGCGGCGGCCAGTCGTCCCCGACGAGCGCCGCCGGGCGTGCGCGAGAGGCTAGGCGTCGAGCTCGCGGGCGACGGCCCGAACGACCTCGGACACCCGCCGGGCCGTCTTGCGGTCCGGGTAGCGACCCTTGCGCAACTCGGGCTGCACGGCGCCCTCCAGCAGCGTGATCATGTCCTCGACCATGCCGTGCAGTTCGTCGGGGCTGTGCTTGTGCTCGGTGGGCACCTCGCGGCGGCCCTGAGCCTTGGTGAGGCTGGGCGGCGGCTCAATCAGCTTGAGGCTCAGCGCCTGGGGGCCGCGCCGCCCGGAGGCGATGCCGAACTCCACACGCTGGCCCGCTTTGAGCGCCTCGACCCCAGCGGGCAACGCCGACGAGCGGACGTACACGTCTTCGCCGTCCTCCTGCGACAGGAAGCCAAACCCCTTGTCGGCGTCGTACCACTTAACCTTGCCGGTCGGCACTGGTCTCACCTGCTTGTCTAACGGATCAATAGAATGGCCAACACAATAAGCGTCCCGCCTGCGCAGGACGCCGTTTGGTCTGTAGATCCTACTCGGACGCTCCCCTGACGAGCACCCCCGTTCTCCCCCACTCGGTAGGCTGGGCGTCAACGGTGGAGGAGATATGCGCCTGATCCTGAACATCATCTGGCTCGTGTTCGGCGGCCTGTGGATGGCCGTCGGGTACTTGCTCGCGGCGCTCCTCAGCTTCTTGCTGATCGTCACCATCCCGTTCGGTTTCGCGTCGCTGCGTATCGCCTCCTACGCGTTGTGGCCGTTCGGCCGCACCATCGTCGACAAGCCGACCGCCGGGGCCGGTGCCCTCATCGGGAACGTCATCTGGGTGCTGTTGTTCGGGATCTGGCTGGCGATCGGCCACCTGCTCAGTGCGCTGGCGATGGCGATCACCATCGTCGGCATTCCACTGGCGCTGGCCAACCTCAAGCTGATCCCGGTGTCGCTGATGCCGTTGGGCAAGCAGATCGTGCCGGTCAGCTCGCCGTCTCACTACCCGGCGGTGGCCGCATGACGCTGACCGCGCTGGGTCTACCGAGGGTGCCGGGCCGCACCGACGGCACCGCCGCGAACGCGCCGACCACGGGCCCGTTGGTGGACACCTACGGCCGGGTCGCCACCGATCTGCGCGTCTCGCTGACCGACCGCTGCAACCTGCGGTGCAACTACTGCATGCCGGCCGAGGGGCTGGATTGGCTGCCCGGCGAGCAGCTGTTGCGGCCCGACGAGCTGGCGCGCCTGCTCCACGTCGCCGTCACCCGGCTCGGCGTCACCAGCGTGCGGTTCACCGGTGGCGAGCCCCTGTTGGCGCGGCACCTCGAAGAGGTGGTCGCCGCGGCCGCCGGGCTGCGGCCGCGCCCGGAGATCTCGCTGACCACCAATGGCGTCGGGCTGGCGCGGCGGGCCGCGGGCCTCGCCCGGGCGGGCCTGAACCGGGTCAACGTGTCGATGGACAGCGTGGATCGCGAGCACTTCGCGGCGATCACCCGACGGGACCGACTCGACGACGTGCTCGCCGGCCTGGCGGCCGCCCACGACGCCATTGGTGCCCGGCGTCCAGGGGCATCTGCTCGATGACCCGCAACTGGTGGCCGCGCTCGAGGCAGAACCG
>NZ_LZJM01000149.1:0-523 GCF_001667665.1 Mycobacterium sp. E342 | reverse complement strand
CGAGCAACGTTCCCCGGATCAATTTCTTGGCCGCGTCCAGCGCGGCGTGATAGTCCCGGGGCGGCGACGTGGCCGCCAGCTCCGTCAACCCATAGATCAGCGCGTAGACGGCCTCGACGATGCCGTTGCGGTCGGCCCGGTGCGCGAGCTCGCCCCGGCGGTAGGCATCGTCGATGACACCCTCGATGATTCCGCGAAACACCTGGAAGTCGGCCGCGAGCCGCGAATCGCGGGCGACAGCGCCTTCGGCGCGGATCACCCACTCGAAGGCGGCAAGATCGGGATACTCGCGCATGAGCCGGCCCGATTCGTCGAGCACCGCCTCGATGCGGTCGACGGCGGTCCCCGGGCGCGCGGCGGCCGCGCGCAGCCGCGGCAACGCGACGTCCGTGCGCGCCGCTATCGCGGCGTTGATCAGCTCCGCCTTGTTCGGAAAGTAGTTGTAGAGGCTTCCGCTGGTGATGTTCGCCGCCCGGGCGATCTCGCGAATCGTGGTGCGCGAATAGCCATTCTCGGCCACGCA
>NZ_LZJM01000148.1:0-974 GCF_001667665.1 Mycobacterium sp. E342 | reverse complement strand
CGTCGACGTGGTGGTGATCCCCGAACTCGAGGTCCATTTTCCACTCGATCAGCCCGTAGCCGCCGTCCTCCCAGCCTACCACCACCCCGAAAAACTCCTACGGCACGACGACGATGACGACGCGGCCTAGCGACAGCGCCGCCTCTGCGCGTGGTCGAATGGTCCGTGCTATTCCGTCAGCTGGAGTATTTCGTAGCGCTCGCTCAGGAGCGCCACTTCGCGCGCGCGGCGAGCGCTTGCTACGTCTCGCAGCCCGCGCTGTCGGAGGCCATCCGCAAGCTCGAACAGGAGCTCAACGTCCCGCTGGTGCGGCGTGGACAGAAGTTCGAAGGCCTCACTCCCGAGGGCGAGCGGCTGGTGCCCTGGGCCAGACGCATCCTGGCCGACCGCGACGCCCTGCGACAGGAGGTTACGGCGCTGCAGACCGGCCTGACCGGCGAACTGCGGCTCGGGGTGGTGCCCGCTGCCTCGACTACCGTTGCGCTGCTTACCGATCCGTTCGGTGTGGCCCTTGGCGTTTGTGCGGGTGGTCCAGCCGTCGGGTTTGAGCATGCGGTGGTGGGGTCCGCAGGCGAAGGTGAGGTTGTCGATGTCGGTGCGGCGGCACTGGTTCCAGTCGGTGACGTGGTGGACTTCGGAGAGGTAGCCGGGCACGGTGCAGCCCGGCGCCGTGCAGCCGCGGTCCTTGGCGTAGAGCATGATTCGTTGTCCGCGGGTGGCGAGTCGCTTGCTGTGATACAGCGCCAAAGGTTTGGCGTTGTCGAAGACGGCCAAATAGTGGTGGGCGTGGCGGGCCAGGCGGATCACGTCGCTGATGGGGAGCCGGGTGCCGCCACCGGTGCGCCCTGTGCCGGCGGCGGTCTGCAGCTCAGCCAAGGTGGTGGTGATGATGATGGAGGCGGGTAAGCCGTTGTGCTGACCCAGTTTTCCCGAGGCCAACAGCGCCCGTAGGCCGGCGAGCAGCCCGTCGTGGT
>NZ_LZJM01000147.1:0-25051 GCF_001667665.1 Mycobacterium sp. E342 | reverse complement strand
ATGGTGGATCACGTTGCGACGGCGGCGGCCGCCGTCCACGCCGGTTTGTGTGACACGGTGCTGGTGTATCACGCGGCCTATCGTGCCGCGTGGAACACCGGCGGAGCGCTGAAGGATCCGTTTCGACGTATCGCTACGCCCGGACTCTCGGATCCCCACCCGGGGCCCGATACGGTCGCCGCGGCTGCCGGCTACACGGCGTGGGCATCGCGCTACATCTACGAATTTCACACGAAGCGGCAAGATTTCGGCATCGTTGCGCTCAACGCCCGAGCTAATGCCATGCGTAACCCGGCCGCCGCGATGCGTGAACCGATGTCGATGGACGACTACCTCAATGCCCGAATGATCCGCGACCCATTGTGCCTGTACGACATGGACGTCGCCGTCGATGGCGCCGACGCATTCATCGTGACCACCACCGAGCGCGCCCGTGACTTACCGCTGCCGCCGGTCCTCATCAATGCAGCTGTGCTGGGGCAGGTTTCGCCGAACGAGGAGGACCAGACCGCGAGCCTGCGGGCGAACGGTCAACCCGTGGTCATCGAAACCCTAAAGGCCAAGGGCGACTTCTGGATCGACGACATCGATGTCTACTTCCCGTACGACGGTTTCTCGCCGATCGCGCTGAACTGGATCGAAAACGCGGGGTGGTGCGGGCCAGGCGAGGCGGGGCCGTTCCTGCGCCGGCACTGGATGCCGGACGAGGGCCGGGTTCTCATCAATGGGCGGATTCCGGTCAACCCGCACGGCGGTTCGCTTTCAGAGGGCGCCACGCAGGGGTCCGGTCACATCCGTGAAGCCGTCCATCAGCTTCAGGGTCGGGCGGGGGAGCGGCAGGTCAACGGCGCCAAGCGTGCACTGATCACCGCGGGCGGGTTCTTCTTCAACGCTCAGGGCCTCATGCTGCACACCGGCTGACGACGAAATGGCCCGCCGACATCACGATCGGCGGGCCACCATCGTCAGGCTTTCAGCGGTCGATCCGCTCGCGAACGTCGTCGGGGATCGCGCCCGCCGTGATGTCGCCGGATGCCCCGGTATCGGTCGGGAAGATGATCGACGTGCGGGCGAATTGGCCGCCGTCGGCCGAGTGCAAGGTCTGTCCCGACATGTACTCCGACTCGTCCGATGCGAGGAAGAGCGCCACGTTCGCGTTGTCCCGCAGCGTTGGCGGGCGGTTGAGTCGAAGCGGCATCGCACGCTTGTCCGGATCCCAGGGCGACATCTCCTCGTAGGACTTTCCGAGCACCTCGGCATGCGGGGGCAACGCGAAGTTCACGGACATGCCGTGCGTCGGAGCGAACCCGATAGCCCGTATACCGAACTTCCCGAACTCAAACGCGGCAGCGCGTACCAGCCCATTCGCCGCCGCTTTTGACGCCGCGTACATGGGGAATCCCGGGTACGCGGTGAACGCCGCGGCCGAGGTGGTCGCCAGAAGCGTGCCGGTTCGGCCGTTGGCGATCATCCACTTCGCCGCGTGCTTCCAGGCGAGATAAATGCCGGTCACATTCACTGCGAAGATGTTGTTCCAGTCGACGAGTTCGGACTCGGCCAACGGCGTCATGCCGAACCCCGGCTCCGGGATCCCGGCATTGCCCCACATCACGTCCACCCGACCGAACCGTTCGACCGTCGTCGCGACGAGACGCTCCATGTCCGCCTCGACCCGCACGTCGGCGTCGATCCACACTGCCTGGCCCCCGGCGTCGATGACCTCCTGCGCCACCCGCTGTGCCCTGCCGGTTACCACGTCGCTGGTGACGATCTGCGCGCCCTCGGCCGAGAACAGCAGCGCGGCTTCGCGACCCAGTCCCGAACCCGAGCCGGTGATCGCAATTACCTTGTCTTGCAGTCGCATTGCTAATCCTCAGTAGATGAGTTCAGTGAACCGGGCTGGCGATGGTCTTGATGCGAAGGTACTCGCGGAATCCCGCGATACCGTGCTCGACGCCGTCGCCGCTGATGCCATAGCCACTGAAGGGTGCATCCGGAGCGAGGTAGAAGGAGTTGTTGATGTTCACCGTTCCGGCCTTGAGCTTGCGGGCTACCGTCCATGCGCGCTCCTCGTCGCCGGATTGCACGTATCCCGATAGGCCGTACCGTGAATTGTTGGCGATCCGCACAGCTTCATCGTCGTCGCCCTCGTAGCGGATGACGCTGAGAACCGGGCCGAAGACCTCGGTCTGCGCGATCTCGGAGTTCTCGTCGACGTCGGCCAGCACTGTCGGCTCGTACCAGAAGCCCTTGCCGTTGCGGTCGCCGCGCTTTCCGCCGCACAGCACGCGGGCACCGGCCTCGACGGCGCGGTTCACCAGACCCTCCATGCGCTCCAACTGCTCCAAGCGGATGATCGGACCCACCACAATGGCGGGGTCCTTGGGGTCGCCCCAGGGAAGGTTGCCGACCTGGGCGGTGAGGCGCTCGAGCACTTCGTCGTAGATGTCGGCGTGCACCACCAGCCTGGTCCCGAGGGCACAGCCCTGACCACTGCTGGACATGCACATCGCCACGCCCATACCGCAGGCCATGTCGAGGTTGGCGTCGGGCAGGACGATGTTCGCGGACTTGCCCCCGAGTTCCAGGACGGTGTGGCGGATACCGTTGGCGGCCCGCTCAGCGATGCGCTGGCCGACCGCGGCCGAGCCGGTGAAGTGGTACAGGTCGATACGCTGATCGGCCGTCATCGCATCCCCGACGAGGCTCTTGTCCGCGCCGCTGAGCGTGTTGATCACGCCGGCCGGGATGTCGGTGGTCTCTGCCGCGACCTTGGCGAGCAGCGCTGCGGTGAGTGGCGTGTCGGGCGCGCTCTTCAGGACGACCGTGTTACCCGTGGCCAATGCGTGGTGCATCTTCCAGATGCCGGTCATGAACGGTGCGTTCCACGGCGTGATGGCGCCGACGACTCCGTACGGCTCGTACCGCACCCGGTGGGCGCTGGGCATGCCCATCACCTCATAAGGCGGTAGATCCTCTTCCCACGGAAAGGACGTGCAGAGGTCGTTGAAGTAATCCATGCCGTCGATCCAGAAGTCGACGTGCGTGTAGATCACCGAGCTCACCACGCCGGCCTCGGCGGTCACGACGTCGCGGAGTTCCTGACTCTCCTTGCGCAGGCCGAGTTGCAGCTGCTCGAGGCAGCGCCGCCGGAACTCGTGGTTGGTCCCCCAGTCGGTTTCGTCGGCGGCTCGGCGCGCCGCGGTGATCGCGTCGTCCACGTCGTCTGCCGACGCGTCGGCAGCCGTACCGACGACGGACTCGTCGGCCGGGTTAAAGACGTCATAGCGCTCTCCCGAGCGGGCTTCCCTGAACTCTCCGTCGATGAAGAGTCGGCCCTCGTAGTCATCGGGCATCTGAGCAGTCCTTTCTATTCGGATCTACGCGGAGATCGCGTTCCACGCGGCGGAACGGATGGTCGCGCGCGTCAAGGTTCGCCGCGCTCAGGGTTACGCCTTCGGCAACTAAATCTTACGCTGTAACGTGATGTCAAGCACAGCCGTTGCAGGTCGTTTTGTCAGATAGATTGTTTAGATCAATAACGCTCCCGGCCCGGCCATGCGAGACTTCGCAGAGCCAACACGTAACCCGGAGACCAGGGAGTGCGAATATGCCAAAGACCGCAACCACGAACGCGATCCGGCATGATCTCGCCGTGGATGTGTCCGGCAGTTGCGAGATCGACCGTCGGCTGACGGTGGCGGCCACCGTGTACCTACCGCCGGCGGATTCGGTCGCCGATGGCGCCGCAGTCCTGTTCGCACTGCCGGGCGGCGGATACAGCCGCGGCTACTACGACATGCACTTTCCGGGACATCGCGGCTACTCCCAGGCCGAGCACCACGCGTCGCGTGGGCTGGTCCTGGTCGCGATCGACCACCTCGGGGTGGGGCAGAGCACCCCAGCGGTGTGTGGCGATCTGCGTGCCGAGGACATTGCCGCGGCGAACCACGCCGCGGTGAAGCGGATTGCGGAGCTACTCGAATCCGGGCACGCCGTCGCGGGATATCCGCCGTTTCGCATCGCGCGGCGCATCGGAGTCGGCCAGTCGATGGGTGGCGCAATCACGATCATCATGGCCGCTCGCCACCGCGCTTACGACGCCATAGCTGTGCTCGGCTTCAGCGCGGTACACACCGTCCTACCCTTCCCGGAGCAGTCGGTATCCGCCGAGGTCGCTGAACGGGTCGGCGACAGCCGACGCGATGCCGATCCTCACACGCAGTCCGTGGCCGACACGGCTGCGCGCATCCCGGACTTCCTCTATCCGTTCTTCTGGTCGGACATTCCCGCCGACATCTTGGAGGCCGACACCCGCCATGGCTATCCATTGCGGACCGAGGCGCCGCCGTTCGGGAGTGCCACGCTACCCAGTTGTGCTATCGCGATGCTGTCGCCGGGCTACGTCGCCGAGGATGCAGCGGTAATCGAGTGCCCTGTGTTCGTAGGCGCCGGCGAACGCGATGTCCTCCCGGCGCCGCACCAAGAGCCCGCCGCCTACGGCAACTCTTCTGATGTCACGATCTTCGTCACCCCCCGGATGGCCCACATGCACAACTTCGCGTCCACGCGGAAGATGCTGTGGGATCGGCTTGCCGCATGGAGTTTGGTCCTGGCATGACGGGACCGCCGGGCGGTTGACGCCGGGTTGACGTCTGCCGACATCCGTAGCTAAATTATTTAGATAATAAACTTGGCGCTTCGTTGCGCTTCGGGCGCGGTGAAGCGGTAATGATGGGAGCAACGTTGGGTGCGAATCAACAGCCGGTCGCGGAGGGCCTGTTCACATGGCCATCGGATGAGCCGCAGCTGATCGCCTCTGAACACGACGGCCGTTTGACATTCCCGGCCAAGCCCGGGGAGGCGCAGGTTCTGCTCAAGCGCCGTGGCACGTTATGGGGGTTCACCACCCAGCAGTTCCGGCCTCCGGCTCCCCCGTACGACGGCAACGACACGGCGGAGACATTTCAGCCTTATGCACTCGGGTACGTCGAACTGCCCGGACAGCTGCTCATCCAGGCTCGGTTCACCGAGTCCGACCCGGCGAAACTGTCCATCGGCCAGCCGATGGAACTGGTAGTCGTCCCATACACCACGCGGCCCGACGGGACCGAAGTACTGACTTACGCATTCGCTCCCGTGGAAGGGGAATGACCGTGACGGACGTGGCAATCGTCGGTGTGGGCTTACATCCGTTCGGCCGCTACGGCGACAAGCTCGCATTGGAGATGGGCGCGGAAGCGGCTAAGCTGGCCCTCGAAGATGCGGGCACCGACTGGACTCGTGTCCGGGCGGCGTACGCAGGAAGCTACGAGGTGTCCAACCCCGATGCCATCGTGAGTTGGCTTGGCCTGACGGGCATTCCCGTGCGTGGAGTGTTCAACGGGTGCGCGACCGGCGGGACGTCGCTGCAGATGGCGGAGCAGGCGATCCGGCACGGCGAGGCCGATGTCGCGATGGCGATCGGCTTCGACAAGCATCCGCGCGGAGCGTTCGCCGCCGATCCGTCGGTGGTGGGACTGCCCAGCTGGTATGGCCAGACGGGCCTGTTCCTCACCACGCACTTCTTCGGTACCAAGATCAACAAGTACATGCACGACCATGGGATCTCCGTTGAGTCGCTTGCGCGTATCGCGGCTAAGAACCTCTCCAACGGGGCGATCAATCCCCAGGCATGGCGGCGCAAGGCGATCTCCGTGGAGGAGATCCTGAATTCCCCGGTGGTGAATTACCCACTGACGCAGTACATGTATTGCAACCCCGACGAAGGTGCCGCGGCGCTGGTCCTGTGCCGTGCCGATATCGCACACGAGTTCACCCCTACCCCGGTGTACGTGCGTGCCGCGGAACTCCGTACCCGTCGCGAGGGTGCCTTCGAATTGCAGAGCCCGTCACTGCCGCTCGACTCAGTCCCGAGCCCCACGGTGGATGCGTCGCGCGCAGCATACGAGCGGGCCGGAATCGGCCCCGAGGACGTCGACGTTGCGCAGCTGCAGGACACCGACGCCGGATCGGAGCTGATTCACATGGCCGAGAACGGCTTTTGCGCCGACGGTGAGCAGGAGAAGTGGATCTCCGAGGGTGACACCGAGATCGGCGGTCGCCTGCCCGTCAACACGGATGGGGGGCTGATCGCCAACGGCGAGCCCATCGGCGCATCGGGCCTTCGCCAGGTCTACGAGATCGTGCTTCAACTCCAGGGCCGGGCCGGCCAGCGTCAGGTGCCCAACGATCCGCGGGTGGGCTACACCCACCTCTACGGCGCACCGGGCGCGTCGGCGGTGTCGATCCTGTCACGCTGATCACAACCACAGGTACATGCCGGACAAGACCAGCCACAGGACGACGCAATAGCCCTCGAACATCACACGCAGGATGAGCGGCGCTTCCCGCAGCTCCATAAAGTCGAGTCCGATGAACCGAACCTTGACTATGGCGAGGCCGAGAACCAAAATTGCAATGGCCGAGCCGGTCTCGTGTTTGGCACCGAGCATCCACGACAGAATCGTAACGAGGATGAGGGCCAGCCACACTGGCGTGGAACGGGCGCGCAGGAGTGAAAGCGGCATCGTCAGCTCACCAGGTAGAGAAGCGGGAACAGCACTATCCACAGCAGGTCGACGAGATGCCAGAAGCACGCGCCGCCTTCAACCATGGCCATTCTCTTTGTGCCGAAATCGGTCCGGCCCGCTTGCGCCAGCAAGAGCAGCAGAACGGTGATGCCGATCAAAACGTGGAACAGGTGCAATCCGGTCAGGATGAAGTAGTAAAGGTAAAAGTCGTTTTGGCCCGGTGTGTGCCCCTCGCTGACCTTCATGGTGTATTCGACCGCTTTGAGCCCGACGAACGCCAGTCCGCACATAGTCGCCCCGACCAACAGCAACCTGGCGGTGAATCTCTCCGATGAGCGGATCGCCCGGATCGCCGTCACGACGAACAGTGAGCTCGTCAACAGGACAAGCGTGTTGATCAGGCCGATGGTGGTGCTCAGGGTCTGGCGTGATTGGTCGAACGTTTCCGGCGCTCGGCTGCGTTCGTACATAAAGCTCGCGAAAGATACTCCGAACACGAGCATGTCGCCGAACAGGAAGACCCAAGTGCCTTCTTCACCCGGGATGCGACGATCACGCTTTCGGGCCGCAAGCGGCGCGACCCCGCCCGCCGTGGCGCCGGGGCCAATTGCCGTCTGGCTCACGCGGCGGGTTCCCGGGCCCGCTCTGCGGTGCGCGCCGTGCGTTCGGCGGCTTCGACATCCACTGCTTTGACGAGCATCACCGTCAAGACGACCATCCAGATAGAGAACACCGTCAACGGGATCCAGAACGCGAATATCCCGTTCCAAGCCAGCGGTCCGTTCTTGAACAGAAAGATGGCGCAGCTAGGTATCCCGAGCACCGCATACCAGATGTTGAAGTATCCGAACCAACGCGGAAAGCTTGGCACGTCGCGTTTGTCGATGAACACGGCGAAGGCAAGAATCACCACCTGGGTGATGAGCGGACCAACGAGTCCGACGAACATGAACCAGAAGATGTCATTGAGCGCCTGGGTAACGTCGGGATGGCGTCCGGGGCGGTATGCGGCGGCGACGGCAAAGATCGAACAAAGCGCGAACCCGAAAGGGAACGTCGCGCTGAGCAAGATCTGAGTGAGCGACATGACGCCCCAGTAGCCCTCGATGCGTCGAACCTGCCTTGACAGCAGCGCAAAGAAGGGCGCGAAGAGAAACGCCAGGAGGATCATCATTGTCAGGCCGATGCTGAGGCGAAGGTGGTGCTCGGAGTAGACCTTGGCGATTTGTTCGGCGCTCGCGCCGGGGTCCATTGGCGGTATCAGCCCGGCGATGCCCCAGAAAATTACGAAGAATGCTCCAAGCATGGCCAGTCCCAGCCAGGCGGCACCCTTCTCAACCTTGACATGCATCGTGATTCCTACCATGCGTGCGGGATGGGATGTTCCTCACGTTAACCGAGGCTTCGGAAACTAGTCAATCATTTAGAGATTTATGTACTGGACGTGCGGAGCCAACGGCTGCCGATCAAACCGAATGCGAAACTCACTAATCCCGTTAGCTATCCGCGGGGGCTCCGACCACATCAGGCGCGCGATTAGTGACGATCCCGCGCCCAGGTAGTGGATGTTCAGGCTCTTCTGCCAAATCGGCCGGACCGGTAACTGCGGCGTATCCACCGCTCAACGTCTAGTTGATTTAGCGATTTTAAGACCTGCATCCATTGACAGCCGCTTACCCCAACTGCGGAGCCGTGTTCATGCGGGCAGTCGGCCGCGGGGCAGCTGACCGCTTCCTCAATCCGGCTTCCCCTGCATCACGTAGCAGTGCCGCCTTACGCGCGCGCGCCGACTCTGGGGTCGTCCCCTTGGTTGTACTGCGCCAGCATCTCGACCAGCCGCCGCAGATGCTGCTGGGCTTCTTCGGCGTCTCCGCGGTCCAGTGCATTGACCAGAGCGACGTCCACCGCCCGCATTCGGGCGGCCGCGGGCGCGGGCATGCGCCGCGCGCCCGCATCGGTTGCGATCGCGAAAAGTGTTGCCAGACAGAGCTCAAGCATCGGGTTGCCCGTCATCCGGGCGATTTCGACGTGTACGTTTGGACGTCCTGCGGTCAGCGCTCCAGTCTGTTCATCCCACTGTCGGGTGCGTGTGATGACGTCCCGTAGTCCGTCGAGCGGCCGCCGGTCCATCTGCGCCACCGTCGTCAAGGCGAGTGACTCCAGTGCGATCCACGTGTCGTACAGGTGACTGAGCCGGGTGTGCCGATAGTTCAAAAACATTCGTGCCGATTCGACGACCCCCTCCGCGTCTGGCGCCACGACGACCAAGCCGCCACCCGGACCTTGGCGGCGCCGCGCCACCCCGTGGGTCTCCAAGATCCGCATCGCTTCACGCAACACATTGCGCCCGACGCCATAGTGCGCCAGCAGCTGTTCCTCGGAGCCGATCACTTCACCGACGGGCCAGCCGCGCGCGACGATGCCGTCTTCGATCGCCCTGGCCAGCCTCGCCGCTGTCAACCTCACTTAGCTGTTCTACCAGGGTGGCCGGACACAGTCCGAGTGACCGGCCGCACGCTTGACGACTGAAAAAAGGTACCTTATTGTCCTCTTTAGTGAGTGGTGCTCATCACAAACCAGGGTGCACCTGGTCCTGCGCCACAGTCTCTCTGCGACGAATTCAGCCGTCCGCCGACCATACGGAGTGAGGCATGGCCGTTCCCGAGAAGTTCACCGAAGCCTTCGAACCGCTGCATCAAGCGGCAGCGGCGGCCACTGGGCTCGATGATTTCGGCCCTCCGACCTACCACGAAGGCTTGCATCAGCTGCTGACCGCGCTCGATCAGGACGGACGTGTGGCAGGCCCCCGCCGAGAAGCTCTGTTCGGAATGCTCACCGGGGTCCTGGTCCGTCGCCTCTACACCCAGGAAGGTTGGCGCCGCAACCCCGGGTACCGAGACGTGCGGATCGAACGTCCGCTGGTGATCACTGGGATTCCACGCACCGGCACCACCGCGCTGCACAAGCTGCTGGCACTCGACCCGCAATTCCAAGGCGTCGAACGCTGGTTGGCCATTACTCCAATGCCTCGACCACCGCGCCAAAACTGGTCGCAGAAAGCCGAATTCAACGCTTGCGTTGCCGGGCTGGAGGAATTTTTGGCGGCCATGCCCGGCTTTGCCGACGCTCACGAGATGACCGCCGACAGCGTCGATGAGTGCCTCGAGGTGTTGCAGCAGGACTTTGTCAGCAACACCTTTCCCTCGCAGCTTGCGGTTCCTGCCTACCTGCACTGGTGGCGCGAAGAAAGCGAGACCACGTCCTACCAGCGCTACGCAGACGTCTTGCGACTGATCGGCCTCGACGATCAGGACCGCCGCTGGCTGCTTAAGAACCCCGGCCACATCTGGGGCATCGACGACCTGTTGGCGCTCTTCCCAGATGCGCTCGTGGTCCAGACCCACCGCGATCCGGCCAAAGCGATGCCCTCGGTGTGCCGAGTGCTGGAGATGCCGCAGTCGATGTACCTCGGCGAGAACGTCCGCCCCGAGGAGATCGGCCCCCCCGAGGTCGACAAGTGGCGGTCGGCGGTCGATCGCACCGAGCGGGCTCGGCGGCGTCACCCAGGCAACTTCCACGACGTGCGGCACGCTGACTTCCGGGCTGATCCAATCGCCACCATCGACAGCGTCTATTCCAAGCTCGGCCTGAGTTTGCCTGCAGATGTCGAGACCACTATGCGCACGTGGCTCTACGAGCAGCCGGAGGAACGTCGCCGGGGCGCCGACGCAGATCCCGCACGTTACGGACTGTCCGCTGCCGCGCTGCGTGAGCGGTTCGCCGACTACATCACCACCTACGCGCTGTAAGGAGAAACGATGAAGGCTCCCGTCTTCAATGGCGTTGGTAAACCGCTGACCATCGAAACGATGCCGGATCCGGTACCCGAGGCCGGCCGACTGGTCCTCGAGATCGGCCGGTGCGGAATCTGCGGAACGGACCTGCACATGACGTCGGGTGAGGGTGAGACGTTTCCCGAGGGCATGGTTCTCGGTCACGAGTTCGCCGGCGAAGTTGTCGCCAAAGGAGCCGACACCGACGGCTTCAACGAAGGCGATATCGTCGCGGCCCTGCCAGTGACAGGCTGCGGCAACTGCGCGAGCTGCAAGGCCGGTGACCCGGCGGTGTGTAGCGCCGGATTTATTGGATCGGCGGGCGGCTACGGTCAGTACGCGATTGCCAAGGCCACTGCCGCCATTAGGCTGCCCGCCTCGATGTCGCTGGAGGACGGTGCGCTGGTGGAGCCAATGGCCGTGGGCTTGCACGGCGCGACACTGGCGCAGCTGAGCCCGGGAGCCAAGGTGCTAGTGATCGGCGCGGGTCCGATCGGGATCGCTTCGACATACTGGGCCAAGCGCCTGGGCGCCGGCAAAATCGTGGTCGCCGCCCGGTCCAGGCGAGGCGAACCGTACGCCATCGAGATGGGCGCCGACACGTTCGCGCTGACCGACGAGAACCTCGACGCGGCTGTCACCGAAGGTCTCGGCGGCCCGCCCGACGTGATCTTCGAATGCGCAGGCGTGCCAGGAGTATTGGCCATGGCGATCAATATCGTGCGCCCCCGAGGCACTGTCATCGTGCTGGGCAACTGCATGGTGCCCGATACCATCTTCCCGGCGCAGGCCATGTTCAAGCAGGTGCGCATCCAGGGATCGAACATTTACTCCGTGGGCGAATTCCAGGTTGTCGCCGACTCGTTCGATGCGGGACACGTCGAACCACGGTCGATGATCAGTGACACCTGGAACTACGACGAGCTGCCCACCCGCTTCGAGGAGCTGCGCAGCGGCAGTGACCAGTGCAAGGTCATGGTGAATCCGTGGGCCTAGCCGACTGGGACGAGTATCTCGACCTCGCCAAGGACGCGGTGGAGGTGGAATCACAGCTGTGGGACAGTGGCGACGAGCAGCTGCGGGCGGCGCTATATCGCCAGTTCGCCATGAGCCTGTCCCAGGGGTACTTCTTATACTTCGTCGCCGATCCGAACTACCCGGATTTTGTGCCGTTCGAGAACTCGGCGTTCTTAGCCCAGCCCAATCCTGACGCTGTATACCACTATTCGGCGATTGACGGCGCTGGCGTTTACCGCATCACCGGCCGCCGCGGAACGGTACCTGTGATGGGCTTCGCCACCGGGGCGAACCTCTTCGGTATGTCCGAGCCACCCGGACCGGGCTATGACAACTACGACGCCGATGCCTTGGCCCTCGATGCCGATGGAAACTTCGAGGTGATCCTGAGCGCCGAGCGTCCGGAGGGTTACGGGGGCGACTGGCGGTACCTCAACCCGTCGACGCAATTGGTGATCGTGCGGCAATTCTCGTACGACTGGGTCAATGAGGTGGATGGTCGACTGGCCATTGAACGCCTCGACATCGACTACCTGCGACCGCCGATGAGCGCCGTCGAAGTCGATAATCGACTGCGTGCGTTGTTCGGCCAGTATGTGCGTGGGTTGTCCCGGGTATGCCTGGGCTATATGAGCGCGTTACGCGCACGCCAGGACGCAGAACACGTCCATCTGCAGTCATTCGACGGACTTGGCAACGGCGAAGACTGGCCGCAGGCGTATTGGGAATGCCTCTACGACCTGGAGCCCGGTGAGGCGCTGGTACTCGAGACGGACCTGCCCGACGAGCACACCTACTGGAATGTCCAGGTGATCGACGCTTTGTGGAACCAGGTCGATATCCTGCACCGGCACAGCAGCATCAACGGATTTCAGGCACAGCTCAGCTCCGACGGCAAGTTCCGCGCGGTGCTCTGCCCGCAGGACCCAGGCGTCCCGAACTGGCTGGACACCGGCGGTCGTTTGCGGGGCATGATGATCGGCCGGTGGTACCGGTGCAGTTCCCACCCGGTACCGACGGTCAAAAAGGTCGCGCTCTCGGAACTCTCGACCCACCTACCGGCAGACACCCCCAAAGTCACCCACGCAGCGCGTGCAGAAGCATTGCGGCTTCGTCGAACCGGAGCGCAACTGCGCCGCCGCTGGTGAAGATTACTCATCGACCGAGATATGAGGTAAAGGGCAATGACCGAATCGTCACCAGCAGCGACGTTCCCAACGTTCGCACCCTTTCGGAGATTCTTGCAAATAGCCTATGTGACAACGGATTTAGATGAAGCCATGTGCCGTTTCGGCGCTGACTACGGTGTCGCGAACTGGATGCCCATGCCCGGGATGGAAGTGGAAACCGCACCGGGACGCAGCTGTCACAACAACATCGCGCTTGCATACGTAGGCCCGATGCAACTGGAACTCATCGAACCGCTGAGCGGAGACGATGCCATCTACCGAGCAGCGCTACCCGATGACGGCTCCGGAGTCCGGTTTCACCATGTCGCCCAATTGTTCGGTGATGCCGACGAACTGGAGTCTGCTGAGGGCGATGCGCGACGGCTTGGCATTCCGATCGCCATGGCGGGCTCGTCTGCAGGCGGTTTGGTTCGCTACTTCTACACCGACCACCGAAACACATTGGGCCACTACATAGAACACATCTGGTACGCACCGGAGATGATGGCTTTCCTCGAGCAGATCCCACGTAACTGATTGGGCGATCCGGCGGTGGGGGTCCAGCACCGGTCGGATCACCGGCCTGGCGTTTGGGCTCCCGCCGCTGATCAAAGGTCGAACTCGACCACCGTGCCCAAGTCGACCCGTTTACCCGCGCGCCCACGGAACGTCGATCTCCACCTCGACAAATCGTGCCCGACGTTCGGCTGCGGTCGACACCACGAACTGCTTCCGTCGACGGTCTCGACGTTCCACTCGGCAGAATTAACCACCGCGCCAACCCGGGGCACCCCGATGGCCAGGGCGCCAGCCGGTTTCGAAGTCGTGGATCTCAGTGCCTACCTTGCACGACCCGATGCCGTACAGGTCGGATCGAGGTGGCGCCGCGGACGCCGTGGCCATTGTCGCTCTGCTCATCGCTGACCTCTCATGCCTTCACCGTGCGCGGGAACTTCGCGACACTCGACGATGTCTTCAGGATGGCGTCAACCGTCATGAGTTCGACGACGGACTTCACGCCCAGTTCTTCCTCCAGAATGACGGTCGCGCGGGACTGCAGCTCAGCGAGATCGGCGGTCTTCTCCGGTGTGTAGCCGATCCTGATCCGCAACTCGTCCATTTCGGGCGCGTACTTGATGATCTGGAACAGCGCGTCGCCGCACTCGGGCAGGGATTCCACGAGACCCCAGATGTCATTGACCACGAACGACTTCCCACCGATTCGAATCTCGTCGCCGGCCCGGCCGAGCACCCAGATTCGGGTGTGGGTGCGGCCGCTGTCCGCGGGCCGGCGCGTGACTCTCACCAGATCTTCGGAGCGGAATCGGACGTAGGGCGCCGCGTTGTTGTCCAGGTCGGTCGCAACGAGCTCACCGGCTTCACCGTCGCAGACCGGCCCGCCGGTCACCGGGTCGACGACCTCGGACAGGATAGTGTCCTCCTGCAGGAAGTAACCGTCGCATTCGATATCTTGCCAAGCGGCTCCGGTGTCGCCCGCACTCGTCCAGATGAACAGCTTGACGCCCCACTCCTCGTGCACTTTGCGTGCCAACGTCGCGCTCATCGGCTGGCCGGCGAACGCGGCACCTTTCAACGACGAGAGCATGTCTCGTATGTCGTACTTGGCCTCGAGCGCCTCGAACTCCATCAACGTGGACATGATCATCTGGAAGTAGTGGACTTGGTGGCGCTTGATGGCGTTGAGAATGCGCTCGCCCTCGCCGATCCAACCGTCGATATAGACCGGCGTGATTCCCAGCAAGTGGTAGTACTGGTCCCAGTACCCGCGGAAGGACCCAGCGGCAACCAATGCGCGGTCTCCGGGTCGCAATCCCATCTCCCACAGCGCCTTCGCCGAGGAGATGGGCATGGGCCAAGTCGCATCCCAGATTTCGGGAAGAAAATTCAGGCAGCGAGGTGGTGCCCGAGGTCGAGCCAATCGATGTCAGCTCAGTGGGGTCCACGCAAAGGACGTCTGCGAAGGGATCGCCTGTGCGCTCCCGGTAGCCTTGAGATCGGCCTTGCGGAACATCGGAATTTTGGCATAGAAGTCATCGAGCGAGGTGATGTCGTCCGGAGTGACGCCCGCCGTGGACCACAGGTCACGATAAAAGCCGGACCGCTCCCACAGGTAGGGGATCAGCTCGAGTACGCGACGGTCCTGCCAGTCGCTGATCTCGCCTCGGCTTGCGGTCTCGATCTCGGGCTCGTAGAAGTACCGGTCCGCGCTCTCGGTTCGAGATTCCGCGCTATCGGACGCGGTAGGGCTCACGAGTTGTCTGGCCACCGTTCTCCTCTTCGTCGTCGTCGACGTTGCGGATGCGCAGAAATCGGGCAAGGCTCATACCTGGCGGTCGGTGCGAACTGGGATACACGGTATTCTGGTAGATAATTTGCTTGATCGCAAGGTTGTTGGCGGTCTAAGCCGCTGGCTTGTCCAGGGGCTTAGACAGCTGCACGGAGGTGGATCGCATTGATAGGGTTCGGCAATCTCGGTCCAGGAACCAAGCTGCTCGAGGAGTGGCTGCGTGAATGCCCGACTGACCGGCGATTCTGGTTGGCCGACCTGCGGGCGGGACTTCGCATCCATCCGCCCAGGACGATCTATCAACCACTGGTGGATCTTTCTCGGGACGCATCAGTCCTGATTGCTGTGCACGAAGAAGCCGATGCGGGGCTGCGGGTGATCTTGATCAAGCGCGCCGACGACATCGGAACGCACCGTGGAGATATCGCGTTTCCCGGCGGCAGTGTGGATCCCGGGGAAGGGCGTCGGGCCGCGGCGCTTCGCGAAGCGGCAGAGGAGACCGGCATCGCACCCGACACGGTGATGATCGTGGCAGCGCTTAGCAACCATCCCACCATCGACGGGATGAACATCTGGCCCTACGTCGGGACGTTGAGTCGACTGCCCGATCCGGCGCATCGCTGCCGGGAGGTCCAGTATGTGTTGGTCAAGCCGGTGTCAGAGCTTATTGCCGAGGGAGCATGGTCGCGAAGGCCCTGGCGGGGCAGTCCGCAGTTCGTGATGGATTACTTCGAGGTTGACGGCACGCACGCGTGGGGCACCACCGGCATGTTGCTGCGCGAGCTGCTGGAGATCTGCGCGTCCGGACGGATGACACGACAGAAGGAGACGCGATGACGCAGGGCCAGTACGACGAGTTCGCACTGCTAGCCGAGAATGCGGCCGAAGCGGGCGTGTCCGGGCCTCTGCCAAATTGCATGCGCGTGAGCTGCACCCTGGCGGACAAGACGTCGCTTAGTGCCATCAAGTGGGGTGACGATCCGCAGATCGTGTTCCTGCACGGCGGCGGGCAGAATGCGCATACCTGGGACACGGTTGTCGTCGCGCTGGGGATATCCGCGTTGGCGATCGATCTGCCCGGTCACGGCCATTCCGATTGGCGCGCCGACCACGATTATTGGCCGGTGCGTAACGCCGAAGCCGCGGCGCACGCAATACGGATCCATGCCCCCAATTCCGCTGGCGTGGTGGGTATGTCGCTCGGCGGACTGACGACCATCAGACTGGCCGCGGCGCACCCGGAACTGGTTCGGCGTGCTGTCGTGATCGACGTGACCCCGTCGGTATTCGAGCGGCAAACATCGATGACCCGCGAGCAGCGCGGAACCACTGCGCTGATATCCGGGCCGCGAGTCTACGACACCGCTGAGGACATGATCGCCGCCACCGCGGCCAGCGCACCGCATCGGAGCGTGTCAAGCATCCGCCGCGGTGTTCTGCACAATGCCAAGGCCCTAGTTGACGGCAAGTGGACCTGGCGCTACGACGACCTCGATCCCGAAGGTACTGGATCACCAGACTTTTCCGCCCTATGGCGGGATGTGTCGGCGGCGATTCCGCCTATCGCGCTAGTCGTTGGCGGAAATTCTGTGTTCGTAGCCGATGCCGATCGTGATGAGTTCCGGCGCCGACGACCCGAAGCCGTCATTACCACCATTCCCGCAGCGGGACATTCGGTGCAGAGTGACCAACCCGTCGCGCTTGCCCGGTTTCTGCGGTCCTTCATCTTCGCCGACGAGCTTCTCGAATAGTCAGCCCAGGGTCGAGGCGGGTTGGGTTCATCGTCGGCTCGTGCGGCATGAAGGGCACGATCGACCTCGGTTTCGCATTTCTGTTGGGACGGTACCGATTTTCACGACGGCACGATTACCCGGCGCACCGCGGCACGGGCCAGATTCCGCTATTTACTACGGCTGCGCATCACGTCACGGTGTAAGGTCAGACTGGCAGCTCGCGCTCGGCCAGCCTGAAGGAGAGGGGCCGATGGACCAAGCCACGAAGTTCGATCAGCGACTGTCCCCCTTGACACAGCACGTCAAGGCGATGTCGAGTCCGCAAGCGTTGTACGGCGAGAAGGCTGGCAGAGTGCGCGCGGAACGGTCCAACGGGGTTTGGAACTTGTACCGGCACGATGACATCATCAAGATCAACCGTCACCCCTCGATCCTCGGCAATGGCGGCCAGGGTGGCAGCTTCGGCGAAGACAAAAAGTTGATCCCGCTCGAGATCGACGGCGAGGACCACAAGAAGTGGCGGCGGTTGCTCGACCCGATTTTCGGGCCCAAGCAGATGGCCCCTCTAGAGAAACAGATCCGGCAGCTCTCGGGCGAACTGATTGACAAGTTCGCCTCCCGCGGCGAAGCCGAATTGCACGATGAATACTGTGTGCCCCTTCCGTCGCTGACCTTTCTGCGACTGGTCGGGGCACCCGTCGAGCACCTCGACTTCTTCTGGAGTTCAAACAGGGTGTGATCCATCCCGAGGGCGATACCGTCGAAGAGATTGAAGCCAATGTCGCTGTGGCAGGCGGCAAGCTGATCGAGTACTTCCTCAAGTTCCTCGCCAAGCGCCGTAATGAGACCGATCGGAAGGATGACGTCATCGCGGTGCTGTTGCGGTCGGAGGTCGACGGCAAACCGATCGAGGAACCGACCTGCTGAACATCGTCTTCCTGCTGATGTTCGCCGGCCTGGACACCGTCACGGCGTCGATGTCTTGCATCTTCGCGTGGCTGGGACAGCATCCGGGGGAGCGAGACCGGTTGGCCCACGACCGCTCGCTGATCCCCGCTGCCGTGGAGGAGCTTCTGCGCTATGAGTCACCGGTGCCTTCGGGTCAGAGGTTCGCGACCGCGGACATCGATCTAGGCGACGGCCTGGTGATCGAGGCCGGCGATGCCATCCAGGCGTGGTGGGCGGCGGCCAACGTCGACCCCACCTACCACGACGATCCACTGACGGTGAACTTCGCACGCGGCCGGAACGCTCACATGGTCTTCGCCAGCGGGACGCATCGTTGCCTGGGCTCGCATCTCGCACGAATGGAACTGAGGATCACGGTCGACGAAATACTCAACCGCATAACGGATTTCGAAGTATCGGCCTCTGACGAATTGGCTTTCGACAACGTGTCGGTTCGCTGCGTTAAGCGTCTGCCTGTCACCTTTACGCCCAGCTAGCTTCGGCAGGGAGCCCTAGTCGACGTCAACCGACACTTGCCGCCCAGGCAATGCTCGAACGGCAGGTGGTGGTGTTCGCCCTGCCATAGCCGAGCCTGCGGGGGAGTTCTTCAACTGGAGTGTCGACGTCATTATTGAAGGCCTCCGCGCCAAGCTCGCAGCCAAGCCGGCTTCGCGACGTATCACGAAGGCCGTCACCGCGAGCCGTCGAGGGCTGACGCGGCACCTCGCCTAGTCACAGCGCGGTCGCTGCGCAAACGCGGCAACTGCGTCAGCAGATGGCCGAGCCGCCGAGCCGCTGCGCGGGTGGGTCATCGGGTGCCTCGCCACACGCGCCGGCATGTGAAGAGCGACTCGTCACGAGTCCGGTCCGCGACAAGGCGGCAGTGACGCGATAGTGATTCATTGCGGAAGCGCGCTGCTATGAAGCGGCAGGCTCATCGCCAGGTTTCCCGGGACCGCTCATATGCTACAGCCGTACTTGGGCGCGCGATTGAAGCCGTTGCCACCGACGCTATTTCGTAAGCGGAGCGCTACTCCAAGCCAGCCGACGGAGTCGGGCGGTGTGCAAATGAGGTCTGTTCGGCCTCGCCACTACTTGGGTTGGAACCGCTGGGCCCCGTCGAGTCGCAGAACTTCTCCGTTGACGTAATGGTTGGTCAACAGGAACAGTGCCGCGTCGGCGAACTCCGCCGGCGCCCCGAGGCGCTTGGGGAACGGAACAGACGCCGAGAACTTGGCCAGCGCCTCGTCGCCCACCGATTCCATCATCGGGGTGCGCATGGTCCCTGGCGCGATACTGTTGATGCGGATACCAACCGAGCTGAGATCACGCGCGATCGCAAGGGTCAGGCCGATGATCGCCGCCTTGGCCGCGGAGTACGGAGCCTGACCGATCTGACCCTCGTAGCCGGCGATCGACGCGGTCATCACCAGTGCTCCGCGTTCGGCGTCGGCACCCGGCTCGGCCCCGGGCGATGGCTGCAGCGACCAGGCGCACCACGTTGTAGGTGCCTGTCAGGTAGATGTCGATCATGCTCTTGAAGCTGTCCAGGCTGGCTGGGCTGCCGTTGCGGTTGACCGTCCGTTCGGGACGGCCGCCGAAACCGCCATGGGCGACAACACAATAACGCAACGTTCCCAACGACTTGGCCTGCTCGATCGCGCCACCAACGCTGTCGGAATCGGTGACGTCGGTGTGGACGAACACCGCGCGCGGACCAAGCTCGTCGGCCAGCGACTTGCCCCAGTCGTCGGCTACGTCGGCGACGATCACGCGGAGCCCTTCGGCGTGCAGGCGGCGAACGGTTGCTTCGCCCAGCCCGCCAGTGCCGCCAGTGACGATCCCGACATCATTGCTGCCGAAGCCTTGGTCGGCCATTGACAATCTCCTCCGGTTATCGAATTGTTCTATGGTGCAGATAGTTCCAGTCGAGCGCTAAGACGGATTCGGCCCACCCGCGGGTGGGTCCCAGCTCGCGCTCCCATTCGAACGACGTCGTCGGATCGTTCCAGAAGTCCATCCCGTCGATCATGAAGTCGGCGACGTCTCGTCGAATGCCCGCCGCGCGGCGGTGACCGCGTCGTGGACATCCACCATAGCCGCGTCTGCGGCTAGGGCGCGGCCACCGTGTCGTCGGCGGGGTTAAGTATCTCATACCGCTTGCTGGACTTGGCGTCTCGGAACTCGCCGTCGATGAAGAGTCGGCCTTCGTGTTCAGTCGTTGGCATCGTTGCCGTCTCTCGCTTCTTGATGCGATTTCTGCCGGGATCGTCGTCGTCTTAGCGTGTGGGAAACGCACGTTTACACCGTAACGTGACCGATTTAATAGTACAATAATCTTACTGATTGTCGATTCTAACGGTCGGCAAGGATTAGGTCAGCCGCACGCCACGCCATCGCCATCGCCGGCGCGTTGAGGTTGCCCGACACCATCGTCGGCATCACCGAGCAGTCCATCACCCGCAGGTTGTGTACGCCACGAACCCGCAAGCGCGAGTCCACCACATCGGATTCGTTCGGTCCCATCGCACAGGTGCCCATGGCGTGGTATCCGCAGTAGCCTTGGTCGAGGGCCGCGTCGATGATCGCGTCGTCGCTGGCGACCTGGGTTCCTGGTCTGGTCTCGCTGACGACCTCGTCGGCGATCGGCGACTGTTCGAAGATGCGCCGCAGGGTCCGGAACAACTCCGCGGCGACCCGCTGATCATGTTCGGTTGCAAAGAAATTGGGGTCGATGTCGAGTTCGGCATTCGGGTCGGACGAGATGATGTTGACGAAGCCCTCGCTATCGGGTCGCAGGACGAAGCCGATGGCCTGGATTCCGGGTTCACGCTCGACGCCGACGTCCCGCCCGGCGTTAGCGGCTTGGCCGAGAACGGCGCCATCAGCAGTTGGGCGTCCGGCCGCAGTTGATCGGGTGATGCCTTGAAAAAGCCGAGCACGTCGTAGGCCGAGGTGGCCATCGGACCCTTGTGGGTGGCTAGGTAGCGGACACCGCTGGCGGCCTGCGCCATCGGGGTCGCGAGATGCCGGTTGTAGCCGACGTTGCGCTTGAGTCGGTATTGGAGTGCCACGCATCTGTGTTCACGCATGCGCTGTCCGACGTTGGGGCTGTCGACGACAGTTTCGATACCCAGGCTGCGCAGGTGCGAACGCGGGCCTATTCCGGACAGCTGGAGCAGCTTCGGTGTCGCGATGCTTCCCAGGGACAGAATTACCTCGCGATTGGCCCGAAACGTGACTGTGCCCGATGATGTCCGTGCCTGCACCCCAACGGCCTTGTCGCCTTCGAGAAGTACCCGGTCGACGGCCGTGTTGACCTGAATCTGAAGGTTGGGCCGGTGCCGGATCGGGCGAAGGAAAGCCCCTCGGTCAGGTTGGGTGTCTTGCCGCGGCGAGGGCGGGGCTCCGGCGGCCTCGGAAGCGGAGATTTGGCGAATCCGTCCTTCTAGTCGAATTATTCGCCGGATGCTGGATGAATGACTTGTCGCACAGGCCCTCCTTAAGTGCCGATGTCGACGCCGCCGCGGCCGAACATCTCGTCGAAGACCTCGTGGCCGGTCTGACCGGCTTCTCGCTGCAAAGCATCAAGAAACTCCACGGACTCGGGTTTCGTGTAGGAGGCCATGTGGGTGCGACGGCGTAGACATGTCGTCAGCCTCGATCGGCGGTACCCGCTCACCGGGGATTCTCCGGCAAACGAGTTGGCAAGTACCGGGCCTGCGGACCCAGCACCGACGATGATGTAGTCGAAATCACTCACTTCGTAGGACTGGCAATGGTTTTGATTCGCAGATACTCGCGGAACCCGGCGACGCCATGCTCGGAGCCCACGCCGCTGATGCCCCATCCACTAAACGGCGCATCGGGACTCAGGTAGAAGGAGTTGTTAATGTTCACCGTTCCGGCCCGTAGCCGATGAGCTACGCGCCAGGCACGCTCCTCGTCACGCGATTGCACGTATGCCGACAAGCCGTAACGCGTGTTGTTCGCGATGCGTACCGCCTCGTCGTCGTTGCCGTCGTAGCGGATCACGATCAGCACCGGTCCGAATACCTCGTTCTGAGCGATCTCGGCGTTCTCGTCGACGTCGGCGAGGAGAGTCGGCTCGTACCAGAAGCCTTTGCCGCCAAAGTCCGCTCGCTTGCCGCCGCACACCACCCGCGCTCCGGCGTCCCTGGCGCGGTTCACGAGCCCTTCAATACGTTCCAGTTGTTCGGCGCGGATGATCGGGCCGACGACGGTGGTCGGCTCGGTGGGGTCGCCGAACGGAAGCACGCCAATCGTCGCCTCCAGGCGCTGCAACACCTCGTCATAGATGTCGGCGTGCACGATCATGCGTGTCGGCAGTGCGCACCCCTGGCCGCTGTTGGCCATGCACATGGTCACACTCAGGCCGCATGCCATGTCGAGGTCCGCGTCAGGGAGCAGGATGTTTCCGGACTTGCCGCCGAGCTCCAGGACAACTTTGCGGATGCCGAGTGCCGCACGCTCCTGAATGCGCTGGCCAACGCCGGGAGATCCGGTGAAATGAAAGAGGTCGACCCGAGGATCACCGGTCATCGCGTCGCCGGCGATGGCCTTGTCTTCTGAGCTGATCGCGTTGAAGACGCCCGCGGGGGTATCGGTAGCCTCAGCCATGACCTGTGCCATCTTCGCCGCGGTGAGCGGGGTGTCCGGCGCGCTCTTGAGTACCACGGTGTTGCCCGTGGCCATGGCATGAGTCACCTTCCAGATCGCGGTCATGAACGGAGCATTCCAAGGCGTGATCGCGCCAACGACCCCATGGGGCTCATAGCAGACGCGTCGGTCGCTCGGCATGCCCAAGAACTCAAAGCTTCCGAGGTCTTCTTCCCACGGGAACGACGTTGTGAGATCGTTCCAGAAGTCCATCCCGTCGATCATCGCGTCGACGTGGCTGCCGATGAGCGCAGTTCCGAGGCCCGCCTCGGCGGTGACCAATTTCCGGAAACCATCGACATCGCTGCGCAACGCTGCCTGGAACTGCTCGAGGCAATGCCTGCGGAACTTGTGGTCTGTTCCCCAGCTTGTTTCGTCTGCAACCCTGCGCGCGGCCGTGACCGCATCGTAAACGTCCTCGGGGCCTGCATCAGCAGCTGAGCCAACGATAGATTCGTCAGCGGGGTTGATGACGTCATAACGCTTGCCGGACTTGGCTTCTCGAAACTCGCCATCAATGAACAGTCGGCCTTCGTATGAGGTCCCGGTCATCTGGTTCCCTTCCTTCCGCAATGCACCGCTCGGTGTCGAAGTGTTTCTTACCTTACACCGTAACGTGATGACCGTCACCGCACAATGCGTCGCCCATATTGCCTATGCACAGGCAAAGCCTGCTGTTGCCGCGCGCCGATCGCGGTACAGATCACATCACAAAGTAAGGGCGGCCTGGAACCGAGCGAGGGATGATAACGCAAACCATTCGTGCCGTTCGGAAGGAGACATTCGCGTCAGCTTCACGATAGGGGACGGCGAGCCGACGCACCCGATCTTCCGATTGGGCCCCGTGCTGTTAACGCGGTCAAACATCGGCTCCTTGCCAACCGTCTGCGACAGAGCAGTGCAATATTTGCCTCGCGCCAGTCCAGTATCGCGGGTGATCAGTGTGGCGGACGGAATCGCGCTTCACCCTCCGTTAGCATCAACCGGACGTCAGTTAGAGGAGGTGGAGTTCGCATTCCCGCAGCCAAGAGATCCTCAAAGTCGGTAGCTGGCTCCTCTCGATTGGGGAAGCCGCCGACGTTGACGGAAGAGCAGATCGTCGATGCCGCGCTTTCGGTCGTTCAGGCCGAGGGGCTAGAAGCGCTGTCAATGCGTAGGCTGTCGCGCGAACTGGGCCGTTCCGCGATGGCGCCGTATTGGTACGTTGCGGACAAGAACGAGTTGCTCGACCTGGTCGCCCGCAAGCTGCTGTCGAGAGTCCAGTTGCCTCCGGCGGACTCCGGGCCGTGGGATGAGCGCCTTCGCGCCGTGATCAAGAGCATTGATTACCACGTTCACCGCTATCCAGGAATCGCGTCGATCTTGCTCGACAGAATGAGCGTTACCGACCAACGGGTGCTGAATGGCATCTTGGAGATTCTGGTCAGCGCCGGTTTCAAGGGGGCCGAGAACTTTCAGTCTTACGCAATGATCCACACCTACCTATTCGGCAGATATCAGGTGTTGGGGCAGTTTGACGTTGCGAATTTTGGGGAGCAAGTCCCTGATCTTGACGACACGCTGGCTTCACTGCTTCCTTATTTGCCGAGCCTGCGGGGGAGTGACTTCTTCGACTGGGGTGTCGACGTCATTATTGAAGGCCTCCGCGCCAAGCTCGCAGCCAAGCCGGCTTCGCGACGTACCACAAATGCCGTCAACGCGAGCCGTCGAGGCTGACGCGGCACCTTGCCTAGTCACAGTGCGGTCGCTGCGCAAACGCGGCAAGTGCTGCAGCATTGGCTGGGCCACCGAGCAGTTCCCGGAACTCGGCATTCTCGTAGACACTGGCTTGTTTCATATGCGGCCGGTCGGGTGCGGCGATGGTCCGCTTTGGCGGCAACCAGGCTCGGAATCGGTTTGCTAGCAAGGATAGTTGCGTGCCGATTCGCCACCTAGCTTAGGTCGTCTGGCGCGCATACCTTCCAGACCAAACCCATCTGGCGCGCTTCGTCGGCGCCGATCCACTCGGAGGACATCAGTAGCCAAGCCGCGTTCTGCCGGCCTACCAGGCGAGGCATCAGATACGACGACGCGGCCTCTGGCGCAACGCCCAACTTGGTGAAGGGGCATTGCAGCCGCGCGGTCGACGACATGAAGACCAAGTCGGCGTAGCCCAGAATCGTCGTTCCGACACCGACACCTATGCCGTTGACCACGCAGATCAGCGGCTTGGGGAACTCGGTCAGGGCATCGATCATGCCTTCGAAACCTTGAACGCCGCTGCGAAAGGCGGGGTCGGTGAACCGTGCCTGCATTTCACCCAGGTCATTTCCCGCGCTGAACGCCCGACCGGCGCCTGTTACCAGTACCACTGCCACGGCATCGTCGTCCGCGGCGGCTCGTAGCGCCACCGTCATAGTGTCGTAGAGCGCTTCGGTGAATGCGTTGAGCGCTTGGGGCCGATTCAAAGTCAATGTGCGGACACGATTGTCGTCTGACACCAGCAGCGGCGCGATATCGTGAACGGTGGATTCGCAAACTTCGACTGAATCCGCCACGGTGCCACCCCTTCATCGCCGACTGTGAAGCCCGATAACTGCGATACCATCGTACGGCGTAAAGTCGAGCGCCATGCCGGGCGCGACGCATACCCGAATTCGGCGAGCTGGCGCACCTTCTGGAACGTCAACGACTGTGTCAGCGTGCACCACGGTAACTGTCCTGAGATTGCATTGGCGTCCGCCCGGCGACACCCGAGTTGCTTCCGGTGACGAGTGCGCGGTGGCCCCGCAAGTTCAAGTCCATCGGGGCT
>NZ_LZJM01000146.1:0-518 GCF_001667665.1 Mycobacterium sp. E342 | reverse complement strand
GCGTGGGCGTTGAACTGCATGGGCCCACAGGACGCGACCATGCTGACCCTCATCGAGCACGGGACCGAGGAGCAGAAGCAGCGCTACCTGGTCCCGCTGGTCAACGGCGATATCCGGGTCTGCTTTGCCATGACCGAAAGAGCCGCCGGCGCCGATGCCACCGGCATGCAGACCGCGGCCGTGCAGCGAGGGCCGGATTGGGTTCTCAATGGCGAAAAGTGGTTCACCTCCGCCGCTTCCATCTCACAACTGGCATTGGTCATGGCGAAGACCGATCCCGACGCGCCGCGCCATCGCCAGTACACGACGTTTCTCGTCGAGTTGCCCAATCCTGGCTTCGAGATCATCCGCAACATTCCGGTTATGGGAGAGACCGACGTGCCGGCCTTCCACGGTGAGGTGACCATGGGTCACGCGGAAGTCCGCATCCGCGACCTAGTGGTCCCCGACGAGAACATTCTCGGCGGCCGTGGCGAGGGCTTTGCGATGGGGCAGCATCGGCTCGGATACGGCCGGCT
>NZ_LZJM01000145.1:0-1846 GCF_001667665.1 Mycobacterium sp. E342 | reverse complement strand
ACCCCACACACCCACCCGGTCCCGCCCCTTGGGCAACGAGTAAGTGCGCTAACCGATTCGCCGACTCATCAAGCTCCTGGTAGGTGATCGACCGGTCCCCGAAGGTCAGCGCCATCGCCTCCGGGGTGCGCGCGACCTGGGCGGCAAACACATCCGGAATCGACACCGCCGGTGTGGCGGGGCGGTCCAACACGCCACGGTTACCCCATTCGTCCAGGCGGGCCTGCTCATCGACGTCGAGCACCTCGACCGAGGAGACTTGCTCGGTGGGGTCGGCGGTCATCGCCGCCAACACCCGCTCCAACCGGATGATCAGGGTGTGGATGGTGTTGGGGTCGAAGATGTCGGTGCGAAATTCCACCGCCCCACTAATCCCGGCCGGCTGGCCCGCCTCGGTGAAGTTCTCGGTCAGAGAGAATGTCAAATCCATGCGCGCGGTGTGGGTTTGCACCGGTATGGGGTTGGCTTGTAGATCCCCCAGGCCCAGCTCGGTCAGGTTGTGGTGTTGCCAGGCCAACATCACCTGCACCAGCGGGTGATGGGCCAGGCTGCGGGCCGGGTGCAGCCGTTCCACCAAGACTTCGAAGGGCACATCTTGGTGCTCAAAGGCGGCCAGGCTGCGCGCCCGCACCTGGCCAAGGAGTTCGGCCACACTGGGGTCGCCGGTCAGATCGACCCGTAGCACCAGGGTGTTAACGAAGAACCCGACCAGCTCATCTAGAGCGGGGTCGCGCCGGCCGGCGATCGGGAACCCCACCGCCACATCAGTACTGGTGCTGAGTTTGGCCAACAAGACTGCTAGGGCGGCTTGGAGCACCATGAAACTGGTGGCGTTGTGGGTGCGGGCCAGCTGGGTGATCTGCTGCTGCAGCTCGGCGGGCCACTCGATCGGGAGGCTGGCCCCGCGATAATCGGCCACCGCGGGATAGGGCCGATCCGTGGGCAACACCAGGCGCTCAGGCATGCCGGCCAGCGCGTGCTGCCAGTAAGCCAATTGCCCGCCGATCCGACTATCCGGATCCTCCAAGTCGCCGAACTGCTCACGCTGCCAGAGTGTGTAATCGGCGTACTGCACCGCCAACGGCACCCAACCCGGGACCTGCCCCACCGTCCGGGCGGCATACGCGGCGCCCAAATCCCGGATCAGCGGGGTGATCGACCAGCCATCCGCAGCGATATGGTGGGCCACCGCCACCAACACACACTCCTGGTCGCCTAACCGGAAAAGCTGCGCCCGCAACGGAATCTCAACCACCAAATCAAACACGTGACTGGCCACCGCCGCGATGGCCTCCTCGAGCCGCTCGTGCGTCCACTCACTGGCATCGATCACCGCCCAGCCGAAATCGACCCCCTCGACCGGCACCACCTGCTGGTGAGGGATCCCGTCGATCGTGGGGAACAGGGTGCGCAGGCTTTCATGGCGGCCCACCACATCACCGATCGCAGCCTGCAGGGCGTCCACGTCGAGTGGCCCCGTGAGGCGCACCGCGACGGGCATGTTGTAAACCGCAGACCGGCCCAGCAACTGATCGATAAACCACAACCGCAACTGGGCAAACGACAACGGCACCCGCTCCGGGCGTGGGCCGGCCACCAGGGGGGTCAGCCCACCCCCAACCCCGGCCTGGATGCGGGGTGCCAACTGGGCGATGGTGGGCGCCTCAAACACCGCCCGCACCGACAAGTCAGCATCCAAGCCGGTGTTGATGGCGGCGATCAGCCGCATCGCCGACAACGAATCCCCACCCAACTCGAAAAACGAATCGTCCACCCCGACCCGCTCGAGGCCGAGGATCTCGGCGTAGATGCCGGCCAGCATTTCCTCGGTCAGATTGCCGGGGGC
>NZ_LZJM01000144.1:0-616 GCF_001667665.1 Mycobacterium sp. E342 | reverse complement strand
GGTTCTTCCTGTTCTTGCTCGCCGTTCTGCTGGTCCTGGGCATCTACGTCGTGCTGCAGTTCGCTCGCCGCCGGCGCGTGCTGCGCTTTGCCAACATGGAGGTGCTGGAGCGGGTCGCGCCGGCGCACCCCAGCCGGTGGCGCCACGTGCCGACGATCCTGCTGGCGACCTCGCTGGTGCTGCTGACCACCGCGATGGCCGGGCCGACCTCCGATGTGCGGATCCCGCTGAACCGGGCGGTCGTCATGCTGGTGATCGACGTGTCGGAGTCGATGGCCTCGACCGACGTCGCGCCCGACCGGCTGACCGCCGCGAAGGTGGCCGGCAAGCAATTCGCCACCCAGCTGACCCCGGGCATCAACCTCGGGCTGGTGGGCTTCGCGGGCACGCCGTACCTGCTGGTGCCGCCCACCCCGCAGCACCAGGCGACCATCGATGCGCTCAAGAAGCTCGACTTCGCCGACAGCACCGCCACCGGCGAGGCCATCTTCACCGCCCTGCACGCGGTCAGCGCCACCGCCATCACGGGCGGCGACACCCCGCCGCCGGCCCGCATCGTGCTGCTCTCCGACGGCAAGGAGAACAAGCCGTCCAATCCCAGCGACCCGCATGACGG
>NZ_LZJM01000143.1:0-1275 GCF_001667665.1 Mycobacterium sp. E342 | reverse complement strand
GTGTCATCCGGGTTCGTCGTCGTCGGTGTCGCGGAGGAATCGCTCCGGGTGGTGGTAGGTGTTGGTGCGTGGTTGGCCGCGGTCCAGGTGGGGTGGGGGGATCCATTCGGTTTCGCCGCGGGCGTTGGTGCGGGTGGTCCAGCCTTGTTCGGCGAGTCGGTTGTCGGGGCCGCAGGCCAGGGTGAGGTCGTCGATGTCGGTGCGTCGGGTGGCTTGCCAGCCTGTGATGTGGTGGACCTGGCTGTGGTAGGCCGGGGCATCACATCCCGGCTTTGTGCACCCGCGATCCTTGGCGTAGAGCATGATTCGTTGGGCGGGTGAGGCCAGGCGTTTGGTGTGGTGCAGTGCCAGTGACCTGCCCTGGTCGAAGATGGCCAGGTAGTGGTGGGCGTGGGTGGCCCAGCGGATCACGTCGGACATGGGTACCAGGGTGCCGCCGGCGGTCAGCGCCTTGCCGGCGGCGGCCTCCAAGTCCTGCAAGGTGGTGGTGACCACGATCGACACCGGCAGCCCGTTGTGTGAACCCAATCGCCCGGAGGCCAGCAGTCCGCGCAGTGCGGCCAGGAAGGCGTCGTGGTTGCGTTGGGCGGGGCTGCGGGTGTCGCGGCGCACGGCGTCCTGATCGGGGGTGTCGTCGATCACCGGGGTTTCGTCGTCGGGGTTGCACACCCCGGGGGCGGCGAGTTTGGCCAGCATGGCCTCGATCGCGGCCCGCAGCTCCGGGGTGATCAGCCCGCTCAGCCGTGACATGCCGTCGCAGTCTTGTGCGCCCAGGGTGATGCCGCGTTTGCGAGCTCGTTCGGCGTCGCTGAATTCCCCGTCGGGGTGCAGCCAATCCATCACCCGCTGGGCGTATTTGGCCAGCTCGTCGGGGCGGTAGCCGGCGGCCTTGTCGGCCAGGTCGGCCTCGGCGGCTTGGCGGGTGAACACGTCGACCTCGGCCAGGAGGTGGGCGAAAAAGCTGCGGATCACCTTGACGTGCCCGTCGCCGATGAGCCCGGCGCGCTGCCCTGCGGCGGTCGCGGAAAGCCGCGGCGCCAACGGCTCACCGGTCAACGCGTGACGCTCGCCCAGATCGTGGGCGTCCTCGATGCGCCGGCCGGCCTCGGCTTTGGTGATGCGCAACCGATCAGCCAGCCCCACACGCAGCGAGCCACCCAATTGCTCGGGACTGGCTTGGGCGTCGAGTTGGTTGATCAACGCGTGCTGGGGTGTGCGTAATTGGCGGGCCACGCGTTCCACCCGCTCCAGGGCAGCCAACCGCTCCGGGGTGGT
>NZ_LZJM01000142.1:0-21796 GCF_001667665.1 Mycobacterium sp. E342 | reverse complement strand
CGTGGCCCCGCAGAGCTCGTCGCGATCCAGCTCGGCGACGATCTCCACAATGCGCCCATCAATCGCATTGCGCTGACCGGCCAACCCCGCCAACTCCGCGAACAGCACCTCAACACGCTCAGCAGGATTCACTGCCGCGGCACCCGATGCGGTCGAAGACATGACTTCATCATCGCAGCCGGGTACGACAAATCCCGGCTGCCCAATCCGCACGCGAGGTGCGACCCGTCCTTTTTCACCAAGCAGGACAGCCTGATTGGCCATCAAACACTCCCGCCGCGAAAACCACACCATCCACATCGCGGTCGCGCGTAAGGCGGTCTTCACGATGCGCGACTGATCAAGCCTCGGATCACGAGTCAAACCTGATCGACGTCGGACTTCATTGGCGTTGGGGCATTTTCACATGCCGCCCTGGTAGTAGTCGATGATCTGGGCCTCGGTGATCGGGACGGGGCTTTTGCGGCCGAGGAAGAAGACGCTGCTCGCAGCGTCGAGTGAGTGCCTGGGGTCCAGGAAGCGGTCGAGGTGGCTGAGCCAGAAAAAGCACAGCGAGGTGAGCCGGCCGAGCCGAATCGAGCGGGTCAGGGCGCGCACGAAATGGTCGAGCGACCAACGTAAGGCCGTCCCGGCGCCGGCCACACAGCCGGAGTCGATGCATTCGAAGTCGCGGAACACATACCGGTGGCCGCTGTCGGTGAAACGGGTGAAGTCATACGGCCCCTCGTGCACCTGTTGCAGGAACGGCGAATCGGCGTAAACGATTCCTCCGCTGCGCAGCACGCGATGGATCTCTTTCGCCACCACCGTCGGCTCGAGTACGTGCTCCAGGACGGCTTGGATGACCACGCCGTCGACGCAGCCATCGGCCAGGGGTATCGCATGGCCGTCGCCGACGAATTGCACCAGGGGGCTGACGTAGATGTCGAAGGCGACCAGATCGACTGCGGGATCGGCGTAAAGCTCTGCCAGCCCGTCGCCCTGGATAGCGCCGCCGATCACCAGGATTCGGGGCGGCCGTCCGGTCGCGGCGGCGTCGGCCCGCAGCAGCCGCAACATCCGGGCGACTTGCGCGGCGGCTGTGGTGTTGGGCGGGTGCACCAGCCGATTCAGGACGTGGCTGAGTTTGGACCGGCGAACGACCGAGGCGCCCTGGGAGGCCCGCAACCGGTCGGCGTCGAGCACGCTGTGTTCGAAATCGACCAGCGCCGGTGTCCCCGAGACCGTCGGGAACGGTTCCTGGGCGTAGCGGCAGGACGCGTTGGTGCATCGCCACAGACCACCCGCGCAGCGCACCGCGCTCGCGCAGCGCGGGCAAATGAACAGGTCCTCGTCGACCATCGTGTCGAGGGCGAGCACCGAACCAGAATACCGAGAGATCCATCGAGCGGGCGGCCGATTGGATATCGGATGTGCCTAATCCGCGATGCGGCCAGACTCTGACTTACGTATCACATAGGTGAGGTTGTTGTGCCGCCATGCCAGAGTGCCAAACGAGAAGGCCCACAGGGCTTTCGCGTACGCCCGAGTGATCCGGATTCGAGCGGTCGTGCCACGCACGTAGTACGTGTGGCCGCGCTCTTCGAGGATTGAGCATCCGTTTCTGGCGCAGAAGTCGCGTATGCCGGCGCGGGAAATGAGGGGCGCATAGTAGGTGGGAAATGGCGAGTGGCCCGGCTTTCCAGCGTGGGGGTAACGAACAAAGTACCGGTAATAGGCGACGTGAACCCAGAACGGCACGTGCCTTGCGGTCCATCCGTATACCGAGTCCCTATCCGGGATACGCAGCACCAGAAGGCCGCCCGGCTTGAGCCCGTTGATCATGTTGACGAGCGCGCCCTCGGCGTCAGGTATGTGCTCGAGGACGAAAGAGCTGTAGATGACGTCGTAGCGATCGGGTTGGATGGTCGCAGGTAGCGTGAGGTCACCGATGATGGCCTCGTCCAGGTCGCCCATTGTCTCGATACGGCTTTGGAGCGCATCTTCGTCAAGGTCGATACCCGTCAACCGATAGTCGACGCCTTCCAGATCGAGTGGCCAGTCAAGCCCACAACCGGCTTCAAGGATCTCCAGTGGCCCGCCGTGACTTTTGATGATCGACGAAACGAGCATCGCTTCCTCTTGCCAGCTGTCGACGGTCTCCAACTCTGTCCGAGTGCTCACCTATTCCTCCGCGACGTCCGTTGGCGATCGGCCTTCGTTGTCTGACCCATGGTCCTGATCCCTTCCGGGCCAACCGGATTGCCCCACGCACCCACTCGATACTTCAGCCGTGCGACACTGTGTTGCGCCCACCAGAGTGCTCGTTTGTAACCGACGGTCCGCTTACAAATCTCCAGGTACCGTTGCGGGCTTCCCTCGTCCACGGCGCGCCTGTCCTCCAGTAACCGCACACACCGGAATGCCAAGTCGAACGACCCGTAGCAGTAATGCGCGATCATGGCCAATTGCTTCAACTGCTCGTCGCTCATCCCGTCCGAGTGGATGAAGTCCCGCACGTAGACGACATCGGCCTCCAAGATCTGGTTCAGCGGCCGGTAGGGATCGCCGAGCGCAAAGTCGCCGATCACCCACTTCTTCACTTCGCCGGGAATGCAGTGCGGAACAAATCCCTGATGTCGTAGCTCTAAATCGATCTCTCCGAATGGGGGCTGGCCTCGATACACGGTAATGAATGACACCTCGGTCTGGACTGCCACCGCTTCCGCGAGCTTCGTCCGCCCATTTTGGAATACGGCCAGCTCGCCGCCCTGGATGTCGATCTTGAGCAGATCGAGGTGCTCAATCTCATGGGTGTCATCGAGTCGATGGGTATCGATCGGGACGTGCGCGATCACCTCACCGACTCGATCGAAGAGCGTAAAAAGCCCTTGGGCCAACGGGTCTGGCTCGAGCAGGCTGGTCATGGCCCCCGGCGCCGGGCAGACGTTCAGTGTCTGGGGGTTTCCGTCGCCAAGCGCGTACGGCAGGTAGCGCTCGTACTGACCACACGTCTCTTGCAACTCGCGCAACGCCTCGCGCCCGGGTTCGAAGCCCGTCACGTAACACAAGCCGGCATTGAGCATCGGCGTGTAGGGCCAGTCGCCGCAGCTCCGGCTCGCCCCGACATCCACTATGTGGGTGAGACGCGAAGGGCGGAGGAGGTCCCGCACCGCACTCGGGTTCATCGGTGTCGCGGCATTTTCACATGCCGCCCTGGTAGTAGGCGATGATCTGGGCCTCGGTGATCGGGACGGGGCTTTTGCGGCCGAGGAAGAAGACGCTGCTGGCGCCGTCGAGTGAGTGCCCGGGGTCCAGGAAGCGGTCGAGGTAGCTGAGCCAGAAAAAGCACAGCGACATGATCCGGCCGAGCCGAATCGAGCGGGTCAGGGCGCGCACGAAATGGTCGAGCGACCAACGTAACGCCGTCCCGGCGCCGGCCACACAGCCGGAGTCGATGCATTCGAAGTCGCGGAACACATACCGGTGGCCGCTGTCGGTGAAACGGATGAAGTCATAAGGCCCCTCGCACACCTGTTGCAGGAAGGCCGAGTCGGCGTAGACGATCCCTCCGCTGCGCAGCACGCGATGGATCTCTTTCGCCACCACCGTCGGCTCCAGCACGTGCAGAAGCACGGCTTGGATGACCACGCCGTCGACGCAGCCGTCGGCCAGGGGTATCGCATGGCCGTCGCCGACGAATTGCACCAGGGGGCTGACGTAGATGTCGAAGGCGATCAGATCGACTGTGGGATCGGCGTAAAGCTCTGCCAGCCCGTCGCCCTGGATAGCGCCCCCGATCACCAGGATTCGGGGCGGCCGCCCGGTCGCGGCGGCGTCGGCCCGCAGCAGCCGCAACATTCGGGCGACTTGCGCGGCGGCTGTGGTGTTGGGCGGGTGGATCAGCCGATTCAGGACGTGGCTGAGTTTGGACCGGCGAACGACCGAGGCGCCCTGGGACGCGCCCAACCGATCGGCGTCGAGCACGCTGTGTTCGAAATCGACCAGCGCCGGTACCCCCGAGACCGTCGGGAACGGTTCCTGGGCGTAGCGGCAGGACGCGTTCGTGCATCGCCACGGGCCCCCCGGGCAGCGCACCGGGCTCGCGCAGCGCGGGCAGATGAACAGGTCCTCGTCGACCATCGTGTCGAGGGCGAGCACCGCCTCACAATACCGAGCACCCTTTCGACACGACGGCAAAAATTGCATACGTAGATGACACCAGCGGCTAGACGGTCCTGAAACGTGTTGAAGTCAAACCCGTGGGCGGTGGCTAGAGTTTCACAGGTGACGGCAAGACTTCGAGGCCTCGCACCGCCAGCGACCCGCGCGATCATCAAGAATATCGCGGCCGGAATGCTGTGCGCTGCGGGCGTTCCGGCGTTTTCCCGGCGGCGACACCGCGGCCTGCTGGCCATCGTGGTGTTCCACGGTGTGGAAGCGGAGCCGGTGTCACCGCCCTGCTGGCACGTGCTCGGTTTGGAGCTGTACCGCCGTCAAATGGAGTACATCCGCAAGCACTTCAATGTCCTCCCGATCGATGAGGCCCTCGATCGCCTTGCGGCGGGGACGTTGCCACCCCGCGCCATGGCGATCACGTTCGACGACGGCACCCGCAATCTCGCCACGCACGCGGTGCCGGTGTTGCGGGATCTGAACTTGCCCGCGGCGGTGTTCCTGGCGACGGGCCCGATGGGCAGCGACGAAACCCTTTGGCCCGATCGACTTTGGCTGGCGATCGCCCGCACCACCGCGACCGAGATCGATCTGGTCGCACTAGGACTGGGCACTCGTTCGCTGGAGGGCGCCGCAAATCGCGGTGCGGTTTACGCCGCCGCGGTTGACCGGTTGAAAGACCTGCCCGACGGACAACGGCTCACCGTGCTGGGCGAGATTTTCGGCGTGCTGGGCGACCCCGGCGGCGACGCCGGACCATTCCGGATGCTGTCCTGGGACGAGGCGCGCGACATCACCAGAGACGGTCTGGTGACGCTGTACCCGCATACGGTGACCCACCCGATCCTCGCCCGCTGCAGCGACGAGAAGGTGGCGCGAGAGATCACCGAATCGTGCGCGGTCCTCGAACGTGAGACCGGGCGGGCGCCAACGATTTTTGCCTATCCCAATGGCCGACCACGGGATTTCGATGCCCGCGCCAAAGAAGTGATGCGCCGCCATGGCGTGCGCTGGGCGTTGTCGACTACCGCGGGATTCGCTCATCGCGGCAGCGACCCGCTCGCCTTGCCGCGGTTGGCGGTGGGCAGCGACTCGTCCTTCGACTACTTTCGGCTCATGGTCTCCGGCGGGCTGCCGCGGCGCTACGGCGGCAGCCGCGGAATGGCCGCGGCGAGCTGAGGGGCCGCGCGTCCCGCGAGGCGGCGGCAAGCCACACGTCGTGCAGCGCATCTCGCCAGCGGGCGACGTCGAAGTCGCCGGCACGCGCGTTGGCGGCCGCGGCCAGCCGATTGCGAAGTTCGGCGTCGACGATGAGGGAATGCAGCGCGGCCGCCAACTGGTCAGGGTCGCCGGGACTGACCAGCACACCGTTGATTCCGTCGGTGATCACCTCCGGTATCGCGCCCACCGCGGTGGTCACGGGTACTACCCCGTTGGCCATCGCTTCCAGCACCGACATCGGAAGGGCCTCGCTGTAGGAGGCCAGCACGAAAATCGCCGATTCGGCCAACAGCCGGTCCCGCTCCGCGGGGCCGACCCAGCCGAGGACGTCGACTGTGTTGTGGAGAGCCTGAGCGCGGACGAACTCCCGTACCCGGTGCACTTCGCCGTCACCCGCCAGCGTCACCCTCAGGTTGGCGCGGATGTCGTCCGGCAGGATGCCGACCGCCCGCACGAGGTCGTAGCTTCCCTTGCTGTCGGCCAGCCTGCCCAACGACACCACACGCAACGGTTGCCCCGTGCGCGGCGACGGCGCGACGGCCGGCATGACCACGGGGTTGTAAACGACTCGGCTATTGGATTCGTCGAATCTGAGCCGGCTGCGGGACTCTTCGAGCAGGGATTGACCGAGCACCAGAAGGTAATCGGCGCGCAGCGCCGCCCGCACAGCGCGGCGTAGCGGCGGTGGCAGCCCATCGAACCACGTGAAGAAGTAGTGGCTGTGGCAATGGACGATCGTCGAGACGCCCCGCAGCCGCGCGACGAACAGCGGCACGGACTTGCGGACGACGCTGCCTCGCAGCGAATAGTGGACGTGTAGTACATCGACGAAGCCGAACAACAGCAGCGCGGACGCCCTGAGGATGCCGAAGACTCCCGTCCACAGCCGCGCCGGCAGGCGGCCGTCGACGAAGGTGGGGACCATGCGAATGAGGAAGCGTGGGTCGGTGTCGTCGATGAGCAACCGCACCACCGTCGCCATGCCGCCGCGGCTGTTTGGCCCGGCCGGTGCGTTCCCGATAATCAGCACCCGGATCGGCATGGCAGCCGGCGCGTTGTTGCCAACCGATCGTCCGGGCACCGCAAAGTCTCCTAGTTCCTACCTGTAATCACCCGCCGCGAATGACGACCGGCACCGCCGTATGTCGGTCACCGAATTCCCCTTACCGCCGCGAGGCCGGTATCCGCAAAGACCCTAACGCACATCGCACCGCCTGCGGCGAATAAATCCTGCCGTTTGCCGAGCGTGATACGCGCCTCCGCGCAACGAGGGACGCATATACGCGTCGCTGACTAATGGTTCGCTTGGCCGACCATTAGCGTTCGGCATTTGTTTTCGTAAAGGAATACTTCGCCAAACCGGTTGGCGCATTGCCAATCTCATAAGGGGGCTATCGCGCCGACCGCACCCGGTGCAATTCGCGCTGGCGGGTCGACTCTCTTTGCTGCCGGTCCACCGCTCGATGGTCTCTGACGCGGTTGTCCAGATCGCCGGTCCCGGGGCACGGAAAGTGGACGAATTCGGACGGTGTTTCCCTACAGCCGGCCGGCGGATTGATTGAACCCCCGGTTCCCGATGTCCGGCCCGCAGTCGAACAACGGCGCAATCCCGCGAAATGGCCGCCAGAGAGTCTTTCGCCTACGGCGTGTCAGGTCTTTGTGCCCTTGACCGGTGTCCGGTAGCGAATACGATTCCGTTGATGTTCGGGAACTGCATGGGTAGAGCTATTGCCCTGACCGGTGTGATCGGATTCTTAGCCATCAGTGCCCCGCCGTCGTGGGCTGATCCCACCGAGCCGGGATCAACGACCGAATCCACCGCCCCTGGTCCAACAACCGCCTCGTTGACCATGTCGTTGAACGACCTGGGATATGGCTCCACGTTGGCGTTTTACGGACTGGAGGGCACGGCGCAGCTGACCGTGCCGGTTCCGCACGGGCTGACACCGTCCGCCCTGAACGCGACCGTCCAACCGCCGGTCAATATGCGGTCGGGGACGATCATCGTCTCGCAGAACGATCGCGACATCGCGAAGGTGAACGTCCCCACGACCGATCAAGCGCCGATCGTCATCCCGATGGGCGCAGCGGAAGTGATCAATGACTCGGTGACCGTGACACTGCGTGCGTACCTGGTGCCCGTGGAAGGATTGTGCGTCTATGCGTGGAGCCCGTTGCGTCTGACCAACGCAACTGTCGGTTACACCGGGGTCGAACAGCCGCCCACTACGGTGGCCGCCTTCTTGCCGCCGGTGCTCCGGAAGCTGACCATATTCCTGCCGCAATCGCCGTCGGCGGCGGAATCCGATACGGCAGTTCGATTGGCCACCTCCGCCGCCGCGCACTACGGCAAACAGCTCGTCGACATCGGCGTGGCGCCGTTGGGCGAAGGGCAGGCGGCACCGCCGACGCCGGCGCGACCGCAGGAACGCCAGATCGTCGTCAAAGAGGGACCGGACACCGGGCTTTCCCTGCAGGGCGCCGGCGGCGTGCCGTGGATGTTGATTTCAGGACCCCTGGGGCGAAGCGCCGACTCGGACACAGCGTTGCTCTTCAGCGACCTATCCGGACTGGCCATGTCGTCCAAAGCGGCCGCGACGTCGCTGAAGTCCAACGTTGCGCTGCCTGGCGACACGGCCACGCTGCGTGAGCTGGGGCAGCCCATCGTCAACTCCACGGGGCTGCAACCGCGGGTCTCGATCGGACTGGACCAGACGCGGTTCGGCAGATCCATTCACTCTGTGCGGATGCATCTGCGCGGCTCCTACTCCCCGACGCCGGCCAATATCGGCGGTCAGATCGTCGCGGCGGTGGGCTCGGAGACCATCGACCGATGGCCGACCGACGGCCAAGGAGTGATCGACCGCTGGGTCGACGTCCCGGATCGGCTCCTGCAGCGGTGGACCGGTCTTGATTTGACGCTAATCGTTTCGGGCAACGTTGGACGGTGCGGAGATTTCTACACCGCGGGGGCAGGAGACCAGCAGCTCACGTTGACTATCGACGGCGATAGCACTGTGCAGAGCAGCCCCGCGGCGCCGCCTGTGCCAGAAGGCCTGCGATCGGTGCCGCAAACATTGATGCCCCAGATCCAGGTGGGCATCGGCCCGCACTCCTTTGCTGACACCTCGCGCGCCGTAGACATTGTGGTAGGCCTGCAGCGCTTCAGCTCGATACCCCTCGAGACCACCGTGACCGGCGTGCAGCAAGCGATTGATTCGTCGAAGCCCGCGATACTGATTGCAGCCGACGGATGGAACCACCCCGACATCGCGCTTCCGGTGTCCGCGGGTCCCAGCGGGCCGATCACCGTCAACGCCTTCACGTCCGACGGCAAGCCCACCACTATCACGCTGGATCCGACACTGCGGTTCGCGTCTTTCCAAACGGTTTTCAACCGCGGCCGGTCACTGCTGATCGCGACCTCCAACGGCGTGCCGGGCCAGCTCGATGCGCTGATCAAATGGCTCGGTAGCGACAACACGCGCTGGCCGAGGGTCAAGGGTCTCGCGCTGGTGTCGTTTCCCGGACAAGATCCCGTGATGATCGATCGCCCGAATGCGGACACGTCCGGTCCGGGCGCGGCGTCCGGTCAGCACTCGGACTCGGGATGGCTTTGGTGGCTTGGCGGGGCGTGGCTCGCCGTGGCCGTGATCGGGGCGGGCGTGATCGTGCTGCGCAGCCGACGCGGGTTACACCGCAGCCGATAAAAGGACTGCCAGCCTTATGGAGCCGAGGGGTAACAAATTAATAGCCCGCTACAAGAAGACATACAGCATTCCGGCCGAAGTAACTATCACCGAGCAAATGATATTGGATCACTGGAAGCTGGAAAAGCAACTAACCTCGGAGTTGCTCCGATCCACACCCGGGGACAGATGGCAAACTTTCAACCGGTGCTACACCCGGCTCTATAGCGAATTGGGCTGGCTCAATCAATTCTCAAACCTAGCCGATCCGAGATCTCCGCAGGAAAGATTCGGAGGATGGCTCGACCTGATCGGACCACCTCCGAAGTCGATCTATGAAATCGGTTCCGGCCAGGGTGGCCTCATTTCTTTTCTGGCGCTGAATGGTTACGACTGCAAGGGTACAGAGATTACCGGCGAACGCGGAGAAAAGCTTCTGCCCGGGACCTATGCAAACCCGTCATGGGGAATGTCGGACGGAGTGCACCTGGACAGGTTCGAGCCCGCCGAAACTTACGACGTCGTGGTCTCGGATCAGGTGATCGAGCACCTACATCCGGATGATCTGGAGAGCCATCTGACGAGCGCCCGTTCCATATTGAAGAAGGGCGGCCGCTACATATTCAACACCCCCAATAAATACACCGGACCGCACGATGTCTCGCGTGTATTCAAACGTGGCGAGCCGGCAGGCATGCACTTGAAAGAATATACGTGCCGCGAATTATTCGAGGCGGCGACGCGCGCTGGTTTCGCCGACGTCCGCTATGGATTCGTGCCAAGAAGATTCCGTATCATGCTTGCGGCGTTGGGGATCGGACGGTTCGCCAAACCCGAGACGGTCGGAAGCCTGTTTCTGCGTTTCGTATTCTTGGTCGAAAGATTCCTGGCGACCTTACCCGCTCCCGGCTTCCGTCGTCTGTGCGCGACCATCTGCTGCCAAATCGGTGTTTTCTCCGGCACTGTCTCCCTGATCGCCAAAAAATGAGATTTCTCAGGAGATCTTTCTGCCGACCCCGTCAGCGTCGGCGACCCACCACCTCGGCGATGACGTCCAGCAAGCGATCTGCGGCGCGATCGACGGTGAATCGCCGCGCGTAGTGGCGCGCTGCCGCGGCTCCGTGCTCTGCCGCAGCGGACGAGTCGGCCAGGATGTCGAAGGCGGCGGCGAGCCCCGCGATGTCGTCCACACCGACCGGGGGGAAGCTCGGCGGCTGATACTCAGGCAGGCCGCCGGCGGTGGACACGATCGGCATGACGCCCAGCTGCATTGACAGCACCTGCACGCCGCTTTGGGAAGCGCGCCGGTAGTGGGCGACCGACCCCTTCGCAGCGGCCAGTGTCGTGACCACATCGGCGTAGCGATACCAGCCCGGGAGCCAGCGAGTGTGTTTCGGCAGGGCGGCGGTGTCCAGTGGCCCGTCGCCGATGAGCACGAGGTTGTCGCCGCGCCAGCCGCCGCCGACGACGTGTCGCTGCCAGGCTTCGAGCACTACGTCGACGTTCTTGTAGGAGTAGAGCCGGCCGACCATGGCGAAGTCATGGCGCCCTTCGGGTCCCACCAGCGGCGGGACCCGGGCCGGATCAAGGTCGCTGGTAAGCGGCAACACGTGCACCCGTGTGCCGGCGACGTCGCGGCGCATCGCGACAGCGGCTGCGACGTAGCCGCTGTAGGTGACGGTGGCCGCCGAGTGCGCGCCCCAGCGGTCGAACACCACGGGTTCGTAGACTCGCCGCTGTTCGATGGGGACGTGAGGGCGGTCGTCGTGCACCAGCTGAATACGTGGAAGCCGCCCGGCCAGCGCGATCCAGCGTGGATCGCGCACCAGCTCGGCGATCACGACGTCCGGACGGTACTCGTGGACCCGCCGCCAGGCCGTGACGGTCGCAGCCCAGGTCGCCGCCTTGCCCAACCGTGGATCGAGCACCAATTCGTAATCGCGGGCAGCGTCCGACTCCGGATGTAGGTCGGTGGTAACCAGTAGCACGTCGACTTCCCGCCGGCGCAGCGCTTCGATCTGTACGCGTGCCAGCGACCGCATCCAGGGCGAAAGCCAAAGCACCCTAAGGGAATTCATAATACAGCGGCGATTGCGTCGAGGTAGGCGTCGGTCATTGCCTCCACCGTGTAGTGCTTGCGCATGCGTTCGAAGCCGCGCTGTCCGACCGATGGCAGCACGTTGGGATCCGCCAGGATCCGGGCCAGGTGTTCTCGCCATCCCGACACCGACACGGGTTCGACGACGAACCCTGCCCGTCCGAAATCCAGCATTTCGGGGACGGCGCAGACCGCCGACGCCGCAACCGGTACCGCCCGGGCCATCGCCTCGAGAATCACCAGCGGGAATGCCTCGGAGCGGCTCGGGACGCACAGCAGATCTGCGTCGGCCAGTGCGGGACCCGGGCCCGCCGACCATCCGCGCCACTGAACCCGGTCGAGCAACGTGCCGGGAGTGCGGGCTTGCAGCTTCTCCCGGTCTGGGCCGTCACCGAAAATCGAGAGCTTCCACGGCATATCGACGAGGCCGGCGAGCGCATCGACCAGCAGATGAGGATTCTTGTGCTCGACGATGCGCGAGAGGATCACCAAGTGCGGCGGCTCACCGACGGTGCGCGGCGGCGGAGCCGGGTCGTCGCTCGAGGCCACGCCGTTGGGTGCGATGAATCGCCGTTCCCCGAGCCGATGGTGGGCGGTGAGCATGTCCCAATGGCGTTGCGCCAGCACGATGAACCCGTCGGCACGCCGCATCGCCGCGGCCAGTGGCCGCGAGTAGATGGGCCGGTCTTCCGCGGGGGGAATATGCGCTGCAACCAACCAGCGTCGGCCCGCCGCGCCCGCGCGCCATAGGGTGGCAAATCCCGTCTCGGTGTTTGTGTCTCCGCTGATGAGCACCGCCGGACCATCGGGAATGTCGATGATCGGTGCCCACCAGGGCTGGCGTACCACCCGCACGCTGGGCGGAATCTCCTTGATCAGTGGTCCGAACCGTTGCACGCAGACCACGGTGACGGGGTAGCCGCGTCGGTCCAATTCCGTGGCCAGCAGGGCCTTCTGCCGCTCGGCACCTCCGTAGACCAGGCGGTTGGTGACGATCACGATTGCCGGCAGGCCCTTGTGGTGGCGGGCGCGAGCGGTATTGCGAGCGCGGCGCTTCGAGGGCTGCAGGCGCTCCAACAGCGCCGCGCCGGCGAGATACACGTCCGCGTGGTGAACGTTGTCTTGATGTTCGAGTAGTAGGGCGGCGTTGGTGCGCGCCAGGTCTCGGTTGCGGCGTTCGGCAGCGGCGACGGCTTCGCCGTCCGCTCGGCCGGTTGCGCGCACAGCGGCGCCGGTCGCCCGATTACCCCGTTCGACGCCGAGTTCGTCGGCCAGCAGAATGCGCCAACCCGCGGCGCGCGCGCGGTTTTCCCAGTCGGCTGCCTCGCCATAATGGAAGAATTCCTCGTCGAAGCCGCCGATGGCGTTCCACGCCGCCCGGTTGATTGCCAGGCAGGCAGCTGCCAAATTGCCTTGGATGGCGCGCGATTCGGGGGGTTGGTGCGCATACAGGGGTGAGGCCGGTGTGCCGCGCAGTGAATCGGAGTAGCCGGCGACCGCGACCAGCGCGCGAAGAAGTGTCAGGCGGTGGGTTGCGACGTCCCACGGTGTGCGGCCCGGTGCGGTGTCGTCATGCACCAACGGCGAGACCGCTGCCACGTGAGGCCGGCGAAGCAACTCTCTGGTGCGGGTCAACGGACCTCGCAGGCGGGCATCGGCTTTGAGCAATAGCAGATCGGTGTCGCTGGGTGCCTGGTCCACCAGCGCATTGAAGGCCGCGGCAAGGCCCGGGTTCGCCGGTCCCGGCACCCAGTGCACCGCCGGATAGCGACCGGCCAGTTCCGCATGACCGGGAGACCCGTCGTCGCTGTCCCGGTAGACAAAAACCGGTAGGTCGGGGAGATGTTCGGCGACGCTGGACAGGCACGTCTGAAGCGAGTCTTGGCTCTCGTCAGGCGCAATCAGCACCGCAAGCGACCGGTCGGCGGGTAGGGCAACCGGGCCGGCCGGGCGTTTCAGATATGCCCGGTCCAATTCGCGGTTCATGCCATCAGCCCTTTCCGGCGCAACGACACCAACGTCGACCAGGTGAGCGGTCCGACCGCCGCGCTGGTGGCCAGATAAACAGCGGCGGCTGCGACCAGAACGACTACTACGTGCTGACCCCGAAGCAGGATCGTCACCGCGACACTCGCTGCGGTCGGTACCAGCAGCCGCAGCAAGAAAACGACCGGCGTGCGGTAGCCGCACTGGCGGCGCAGCCAAAAGCCGGCAATCGCCATGCTGAGCAATTCCGTGCACACCAGTGCGACGCCGGCCCCGACGGCGCCGAACCGCCCGTCCAGTACGAGATTGAGCACGATGTTGAGCGCAAGGGTGGCGACCGACAGCCAGAACCAGAACCGGTGATGATTGCTGGCGAACAGATCCTCGCCGAGGGTGGTGGCGACGAAGCGTATTGCCACCGCGACGAACAGCAATGCCAGGGTCGGCGTACCACGGTCGACGAACGCTTGGTCGCCGAACAGCCGAATCAGGGGTCCAGCCAGCAATACTCCGACTACCGCGATCGGGACCGCCACGAAAGACATCAACGCGACACTGTGGCGCACGAAGGCGGCAAATGCCGCGACATCGCGGGAAAACAGCTCGGTGGCCGTTGAGAGCGTGGACTTGAGGAAGAACACCGAGATGATCAGGGTGTTGAGCGCGATCGCAGAGGCCAACCCATAGACGCCTACCTCGGAATGGGTGTTCACCAACGACAAGATCACGCCGTCTGCGCGCCAGTACAGGACGGTGATCACCGTCACCCCCATGGGAAAGAGGCTCTCCCGCAACAAGTTTGCGATTTCCCGCGGTGCGAAGATCGGGCGGAACGAAACCTGCCGCGCCGCCGCGCTGCTCTGGATCAGCACTTGCAGCGCGGTGGGAATGAGCTGCGCGACTGCGAACCAGATGACATCGGTTCGTTCCGCTACCAGAAAGCTGATCATCGCCAGCATGGCCAGCCGACCTAAGAGGTCGGAGACGGCCACCGCGGAGAACCGGATGGTCGCCTGAAACACCGGCTCAAGCCGTGTAGTCATCGTCATCATGAGTACCTGCGCCGACAACACCACAAGCATGACGCGCACGTCGTGGTCGCGGTAGACGAGCAACCCGGATCCCGCCGCCAATGCCGCGAGCGGAACGCAGTACACCAGCGACACGCCGTTGTAGATCCGGACCAGGCGCTCGAGTTCGCCGCGACCAGAGGTGACGCGGCGCACGATGACGCGGCCGATACCGAGATCGACCAGGCTCATCCACATCCCGATGAACGCGCCGGCGATGGTGAGCTGGCCATAGCGACCGGGACCCAGATAGCGAGCGGTCATCGCCACCGAGACCACCGAGGCCATCATCCCCAATACCCGGCACACCAGCTGGATCGAGAACGCGCGGGTCAACCGCGCCAGCGGCACCGACGGCACGACCTCACTGGGCGCCATCGGCTCAGTCATTGCTCGTGACTCCTCTGGCGTTTTTTACACCACCTGCGTAGCCGGCAGGGACCAGTTGCAACTTGTTGCCCACTTCTGCGCCGGCCGAAGAAACCAATAGGCGACTTGGGTCGCGCAGCGCGCCACTGCCCTGATGTGGATCCCAGCTCGCCGGCTGACGCAGAATTCTGCCCGGCACTCCGACCGGACGCGTCGGGATCAAAGAAGGGGAGGAAACGACGGGGCGCGTTAATGGCCGGAACGTTCCTGCAAGTCCCGGGTACGACGCGCTCGGGGGCGGCTGGATTGTCAAAGCTGGTGGCTCGTGGGGATCTCGTTCAAGCAATGTGATTACGGCCCCGCTTCCGCCCGGGCATCGTGGCGTCGTCGCCCGTCGGCGCGTCTGTGTAGCCCGCGTAGTCGACAGCGGGATAGCAGATGAGCTGCGCACGCGCCGCGCGGAGCAATGCGATAGGACCCTGCAGTAGATAGCGGCGAGCCAACCGACGCGGCTCGTGGGTCAACCGATAGAGCCATTCCAGGCCGAGGTTTTGCATCCAGCTCGGCGCCCGCTGCGTCTTGCCGACCAGAAAATCGATGGCACCGCCGCACGCCAGGAAGATTCGTGCGCCTGTCGCGCATCCGTATCGGTCGATCCAGCGCTCTTGCGCAGGCTTGCCGAGGCTGACGACGAGGATGTCCGTGCGCGCGGCGTGGACGGCCGCTGCCCAACTTTCGGAACACGATGCGATGCTGTGCGCGTCCGGTGCCCACATCCCCGAAATTGCAAGCGCCGGATGACGTTCCCTCAAAAACTCCTTAAGGAGGACGTGGGTTTCGGCGCTGCCGCCGAAAAAGCCGATCCGTCGACCCGACTCTTCGGCCAATGCCAACACGGCGGGCAGCAGGTCGGCGCCGGTGACCCGGGGCCACGGCTTGCCGGTGAGCAGTCGGCCCCGCCAGGCGATCGGCATCCCGTCGGCCAGCAACAGCCATTCGAGCGGACCTGTGGGCCGCGCCGTCATTTTCCGGAAATGGTACAAGTGGTCGAGGTTCACCGAGCCCACCGCCAGGCCCACTTTCGACGCGGATTGCAGGCGCGAGGCGATGATGGACAGCACCTCATCGAACCCGCGGCGCTCGACGATGTTGCCGCTGATGGCCATGCGCACGCCGGCCGCGGACGGCATGTCGTGGGTCATGGCCGAACCAACGCTTTTCGCGGCTCCGCGGTCATATCACAGCCCGTCGCGCCCGCCCGACGGCGTGCGTGATGTTGCAAGGGCCATCGTCGCCGACACGTATTAGATAGTCCCAAAAGCGGGTCGCGAAAGTGCGTAAATGGGGCGCTAACCCGTTGGGTGGATCCCCGTGCCCTGTGCCCGCACCGTCCGATGCCGGCCCCTACGGTGTCGGCGGGTCATTGTCTTGATGGGCAAACCCGGTCCCGTCCGGGGCCCGGCGACCTTCGCGCATCATGGTGGGGTGAGTTCGGTGCCGTCGCTGTGGGACAGCGAGTGGGGGAGCAGCGGGCTGGCCTACCTGACCGGCCTGCCCGACGGCCCGCCCGACTTCTCCCGGGCGAACGTGCTGACCCACGCCCAGCGGGTGGCCGCGGCCGTCGGCGAGCGGTTGGGCCTGACCATCGATGCCGCCCGCCTGCTGGCCGGGCGGGCCGCGTTGCTGGGCCTGACCCGCGGCGGCCGGGTGTCCGCCGGCGGCGCCACCCGGCTGCTCGTGGCCGCCGACGGCTGGTGCGCGATCACGCTGTCGCGCCCCGACGACGCCGCCGCCGTCCCCGCGCTGGTGCAGAGCGACGACGTCGGTTGCGACCCCTGGCCGGTGTTGCGGCGCTGGGCCGCAACGCAACCGCTCGCCGCGATCATCGAGCGCACGACACTGCTCGACATCCCCGCGGCGGCCCTGGGCGAAGCCGCGCCCACGGCGCCGCGGATACGACCACGGGGTGCCCGCGGACCGGCGCGCGACGTCGCGGGCCTGCTGGTCGCCGACCTGTCCGCCATGTGGGCGGGCCCGCTGTGCGGACAGCTGCTGGCACGAGCGGGAGCGTCGGTGGTCAAGGTCGAGAGCCCGGGCCGCCCGGACGGCACCCGAGCGGGCAGCCCCGCGTTCTTCGACTGGATGAACGGTGAAAAGCTCTCGTACTGCGTCGATTTCGATCGCCAGGCCGACGAGCTGCGCGAGCTGCTCGCCGCGGCCGATGTCGTGATCGAGGGCTCGCGCCCCGCGGCGCTGACGCGGCGCCGGCTCGGACCGGACAACGTCCCCGCACGGCAAGGGCGAATCTGGTTGCGCATCAAGGGCCACCTCGACGAGCGGCCGGCGTTCGGCGACGACGCCGCGGTCGGTGGCGGCCTCGTCGGCGTCGCGGCCGACGGGCCGGTGTTCTGCGGCGACGCCATCGCCGATCCGTTGACCGGGCTGGCGGCGACCGGGCTGGTCGCCGACTCGCTGGGCCGGGGCGGCGGCGAGCTGATCGAGGTCTCGATGGCCGCGGTCGCCGCCGGCTACGCGGCGCTGCCGACGCAGGCGTCGCGCGCGAACCGGCCCGCGCCGCCCCCGCCGATTCCGCCGCCGGGCCGGCCCGCGGCCCGGCTCGGCGACGACAACGAGGCGGTGCGCCGGATGGTGGCCCAAAGAAGATGTCCGCCATGCTGATTCGGCGGGCCACCCTGCTGGACGGGACGACCACCGACATCCGGTTCGGGGAGCGGATCGACGAAATGGGTGACGGCCTGGTCGCCGAACCCGGCGAGGGCGTGCTCTACGCCGGCGGGGGAACCGTCCTGCCCGGCCTGCACGACCACCACGTGCACGTGCGTTCGGCGGCCTCGGCACTCGATTCGTTCCTCGTCGGGCCGCCCGGGGTGAGCACCAAAACCGAGCTGGCGCAACTGCTGTCGAACGCGACGCCGGGGCCCGACGGGTGGATTCGCGCCGTCGGCTACCACGAGTCGGTGGCCGGCGACCTGGACCGGGACGCGCTCGACGCCATGGTGCGCGGCGTCCCGGTGCGCATCCAGCACCGCAGCGGTGCGCTGTGGATCCTCAACTCCGAGGCGCTGGGCCGGGTGGGCCTGGCCGACCACCCCGACGGGAGGCTGCGCAGCGCGGACCACGGCTGGTCGGACCTGCTGCAGCGGCGCGAAAGCGACCTGGCGGAGCTGAGCCGGCGCATCACCGCGACCGGCGTCACCGGCGTCACCGACGCCACCCCCGACCTCGACGCCGACGACATGGTGTCGCTGGTGGTGGCGCATCGGCGCGGGGAGTTCCGGCCCCGGCCGAGCTTCCTGTCGCCGGGCAAGAAGATTCTGCACGACGACGGGCTCGATGTGGACGGGCTGGCGGACTGGATCGCGGGCCGGCACGACGCTGGCCGGCCGGTCGCCGTGCACTGCGTGACCACGGCCCAACTCGTGGTCACCATCGCGGCCCTGCGGGCGGCGGGCAGCCATCCGCAGGACCGCATCGAGCACGCCGCGATGGTGCCCCACGACAACCTGTCCGACCTGGCCGAGCTGGGAGTCACGGTGGTGACGCAGCCCAACTTCGTCGCCGAGCGCGGCGATCACTACCTCGCCGACGTCCCCGCCGCCGAGCACGACCAGCTGTGGCGCGTCGCCTCGCTGCTGAAGGCGACGGTGCCCGTGGCGCTGTCCACCGACATGCCCTTCGGCCACGGCGACCCCTGGACGGCCATGCGCGCCGCCGTCTACCGCACCACCCCGAGCGGTGCCGTCGTGGGCGCCGACGAATGTGTCTCCGCGCGAGACGCTTTGACGATGTTCCTGGGCCGGCCGGACCGGCCGGCCCGGCCGCGCACGGTGGCGACCGGAGAACCGGCGGACCTCTGCGTGCTGAGCGAGCCACCCGCGACGGCGCTGGCAGAGCTGGACGCCGGCATGGTGGCGGCCACCATCATCGGTGGGGAGCTCGTTTACTTCGCGATGTGAGCGGCGATCACGACGCGATGGCGAACGCCGCCCGCAACATGGCGCACTGACTGTCGAAAAACCGCTGCGACACTTGCGCTTTGGGCGCGATGAGATCGAATCCGTGGAAGGCTCCCGGCACGGTCTCCACCTGGCACGGCACCCCGGCGGCGGTCAGGCGTTGCGCGTAGGCCAGATCCTCGTCGTGGAACAGGTCGTGGGTGCCGACCCCGATCCAGGCCGGCGGCAGCCCGCTGAGGTCTTTGCGGCGCCCGGGGACGGCGACCTCCGGGTCGGCGTCGCCGAGGTATGCCGCCCAGCCGAACCGATTGCTGCGGGTGTCCCACAGCCGGTAGTTCGCGTTGTGGGCGGACGCCGAGCTGCGATCGTCGAGCATGGGATAGGTGAGCAACTGGAACGCGGGGCTCACCTCGGCGCGATCGCGGGCGAGCAGTGCCAGAGCCGCGGCCAGCCCGCCGCCGGCGCTGGCGCCGCCGATCGCCACCCGGTAGCGGTCCACGGACGGCAGGCCGGCCAGCCAGGTCAACGCCGAATAGCAGTCTTCCAGCGGCGCGGGATACGGATGTTCGGGCGCCAGACGGTATTCCACCGACGCGACGGTGATGCCCAGCCGCCGGCTGAACCCGCTGCAGAGCCGGTCGTCCTGCCGGGCGGTGCCGATCACGTAGCCGCCCCCGTGGATCCACAGCAGCGCGGGGGTCGGCTCGGCCACGCCGGCCGGCCGGAACAGCCGGACACCGGTTCCCGAACCCAGCGTGATCTCCTCGACACCGTCGACGGGCTTTCCGAGGCGGTCGCGCAGCCCGATTCCCACCCGCATCATCCGCAGGGTCCGGGGACCGACGAGTCGACGCGGGGCAAAACGGGCGACCCGCTGGAGGTCAGGGTGAACATCGGTGTTCGGCACCGCATCAGTATCACTGACGCGGAACGCTCGAGGACCTGCTATCAGTGGTATGCGGCGGTTGGAGACATCGGGAGGCAACATGACCGGATACGCTCCGCGATTCGTCGATACCGTGCTCGGCAAGATCCGTGTCCAGGTCAGCCCCGGCACCGGCCCCGCCGTGCTGCTGTGGCCCAGCCTGCTGATGACCGGGGACCTGTGGGCGGGCCAGGCCGCGCATTTCGGCGCGAGCCACCGCCTGGTGCTGATCGATCCGCCCGGCCACGGCGGCAGCGAGCCCCTGCGGTCGGCCTTCACGTTCGGCGACTGCGCCCGCTGCGTCGTCGACCTGTTGGACGGGCTCGGCATCGACAAGGCCCACTTCGTCGGCAATTCCTGGGGCGGCATGATCGGCGCCACGTTCGCGGCCCGCTATCCCGACCGCCTGGACCGCGCCGTCCTGATGAATTGCACCGCGTCGAGAGCCGGTGTCGTTCAAAAGGCGAAATACGCGGCCATGTTGCGCGCGGCGGCGGTGCTGGGCGGGATCCGGCCGCCGCTGACACGGTCGGCGCTGCGCGCCTTCCTGGGCCCGACGACACTGCGCACCCGTCCGGACGTGGTCGAGACCGTGCGCGCGAACCTGCGAGGGGTCAACATCGATTCGGCCCGCTGGGCGGTCCGCAGCGTGGTGCCCGCACGTCCCGACCAGCATGCCCTGCTGCGAACGATCACGGCTCCTGTCCTTGTGGTCGCCGGCGCGGAAGACGCCACCTTCCCCGTGGCCGAAACCCGGGCGATGGCGGAGTCGATCCCCAACGCCTCCTTCACCGTGCTCGACGAGATCGCGCACCTCGCGGCGCTGGAAGACCCGGCCCGGGTGAACGACGTACTGGATGGCTTCCTCTTCGGTGCTGTCCATTGATCCGGAGAACTCATGGGCGACGGGACTTCTTCTCACGCGGGTCGGAAGATGAACCATTCCGCTCCCGCGCGCGTACTCCAAGCGCGGTGGATTAGCCGAACAGCTATCGGGGTATCGGTGGAGTGCTGGCGAGGGCGAGACGCGCCAGCGTTTCGTCGTCGCAACGTCCCTCACCGGGACTGAGCGTGGACCGCCCGGCGGGGCAGGACGCGAGGGACGTGAATGCTGGGCCATCTCTACGATCGGGCGCTCGGCGGCGAGCGATGTTGGATTCGCCACGACGACGGGGAGCTGCGGCCGCTGCCGGCGCACCGCTGGTTGGGCGTGCGATGTCCCGAGGACGCACGTCCCGGCGACGCCTTCGACGAGGACTTCGACGAAGCCGTCACGCGGATGTGCACCGGGCCGACGATCGAATTGGGCTGCGGGCCGGGCCGTTTGGTGGCCCGGCTGATTCAGCGGGGGATACCGGCCCTGGGCATCGATCGCTCGGTGACCGCGATCCGGTTGGCGGGCCGCGGCGGCGCGCCGGTCCTGCTGGGTGACGTGTTCGACCCACTGCCCGCGACGGGCCTGTGGCAGACGGTGTTGCTGGTCGACGGCAACGTGGGCCTCGGCGGGGACCCGTGCCGCATCCTGGGACGGGCCGCCGAGCTGCTGGCGCGGGGCGGGCGGTGCGTGGCCGAATTCGACGCCGAGAACATCGGCATCCGATCGCGCTGGGTCCGGCTGGAGTCCGCCTGTGAGGTCGGGCCCTGGTTCCGGTGGGCGTCGGTCGGCGTGGACAGTGCCGCCGCGCTGGCCGTTCAGGTCGGCCTGACGCTGACCGGTGTTCGCCTGATCGGCGGTCGGGTGATCGCCTGCCTGGCGGCGATTTGAGCGTCGGCAGAGGCGCCGACGACGGCCGACGCGGCGTCGACGCAAACGTCAGTTTCGGAGCCGGGGGCGGGGGTACGCTGCCCTAACACCACGGCAAGGAGGCCGGCTATGACATCGTGCGCGAAATGGTTGCTGCGGGCGCGTCCCGGCGACTACGCGCTGGCCTTGAGCGTCGCGGGTGCTTCGCTACCGGTGGTCGGTAAGCACCTCGAGCCGCTGGGCGGTCTCACCGCGATGGGCATCTGGGGCGCCCGGCACGCCCCCGAGTTCTTCTCCGGGATGACCAAGCCCCGCCGGTCGCCCGACGGCGACGACGCCCGCCTGCCCGACGGGTTGAGCGCCCGGGACGTCTCCGTCGCGGCGCTGCGCGGGCAGGTCCGTGCGGCGCCAGACGTCGAGCACCTGCGCGGGGTGGTCCCCGTAGTGGACCGCGCGCCGGTGCAGGTACCGGCGCTGGCGCACCGCATCCCAGATCGGCGGCGTCCGCAGTGCGGCGGGCCACTCCACCTCAAGGTCCGCGGCCGACACGATCCCGCGCAGC
>NZ_LZJM01000141.1:0-1508 GCF_001667665.1 Mycobacterium sp. E342 | reverse complement strand
CATGAAACTGGTGGCGTTGTGTGCGCGGGCCAGCTGGTTGATCTGCTGCTGCAGCTCGGCGGGCCACTCGATCGGGATACTGGCCCCGCGATAATCGGCCACCGGCGGATAGGGCCGATCCGTAGGCAGCGCCAGACGTTCGGGCAACCCGGCCAACGCGTCTAGCCAATAGGTCAGCTGTGCGCTGATGCGGCTACCGCTGTCATCAAGATCGCCCAACTGCTCACGCTGCCAGAGTGTGTAGTCGGCGTACTGCACCGCCAACGGCACCCAACCAGGGACCTGGCCCTGAGCCCGGGCGGCATAGGCCACACCCAGATCCCGCACCAGCGGGGTCACCGACCAGCCATCCGCAGCGATATGGTGCACCACCGCCACCAACACGTACTCATCGGAGCCCAACCGGAAAAGCTCGGCACGGAACGGAATCTCGGTTGCCAAATCAAACCGATGCCCTGCTACTGCCGCGATGGCCTCCTCGAGCCGCTCGTGCGTCCACCCGGTCACATCAACGACGTCCCAGCCGAAATCGGCCCCCTCATGCGAGATCAGCTGCTGGTGGGGGACCCCATCAACCGCGGGGAACACCGTGCGCAGGCTTTCATGCCGGGCCACCACATCGGCCAGCGCGGCCCCAAGGGCCTCCACGTCCAGTGGTCCGTGCAGGCGCACCGCGACGGGCATGTTGTAAACCGCCGACCGGCCCAGCAACTGATCGATAAACCACAACCGGGACTGGGCAAAAGACAACGGCACCCGCTCCGGACGTCGGCCGGCCACCAGCGGAGCCAGCCCACCCCCAGCCCCCACATCGATACGGGGCACCAACTGGGCGATGGTGGGCGCCTCGAAGATGGTACGCACCGACAGGTTGGCATTCAAAGATTTGTTGATGGCGGCGATCAGGCGCATCGCCGACAACGAATCCCCACCCAGATCGAAGAACGAGTCATCCACCCCAACCCGCTCCAGCGCGAGGACTTGGGCGTAGATTCCGGCCAACACTTCCTCGAGCAGACTGCCCGGGGCGCGATAACGACCGGTGTCGGAGTAGTCGGGTGCGGGCAAGGCGCGGGTGTCGAGTTTGCCGTTGACCGTCAACGGTAGGGCATCGAGCACCATGATCGCGGTCGGCACCATATAGGCGGGTAGCCGATCTGCGAGTTCGGCGCGGATCGAGACCGGATCAAGTGGTGCAGAAGCGGATTCGGTGACATAGCCGGCCAGACGTTTCTCACCGGGGCCGTCCTCGCGGGCGATCACCACCGCCTGCTCCACCCCGTCGAGTGCAGTCAGGGCGGCGCGGATCTCACCGAGTTCGATGCGATACCCGCGGATCTTGACCTGCTCATCCGCCCGGCCCACATACCGCAACTGCCCATCGGGGCCCCAGCACACCAAATCCCCGGTCCGATACATGCGCGCCCCGGCACCGGCGAACGGGCACGCCACAAATCGGGATGCGGTCAACCGCGGCCGACCCCAATACCCCACCCCGACACCATGAC
>NZ_LZJM01000140.1:0-2100 GCF_001667665.1 Mycobacterium sp. E342 | reverse complement strand
GCGTGCAATGCCTCCGGGGAGGCGGTCACTGCCTCGGGCACCATCACCAATCGGCCCCCACCCAGCAGGGCGCCGAAGATCTCCCACACCGAAAAGTCGAATGCATACGAATGACACTGCGTCCACGCCCGCCCCGGTCCCAGGCCCGCGTCCAGAGAGTCGATCAACTGGGTGACGTTGCGCTGGGTAATAGCAACGCCCTTGGGCATACCGGTGGTGCCCGAGGTGTAAATCAAGTACGCGATATCGTCGGCGGCCGGACCCGGAAACGCGGTACCCGGTTGAAGATCGATAGCGGGGTCGTTGACATCGATCACCACCGGCACGCCATGACCGTCGAGCCGTCCGGCCAGCTCGGCGGTGGTCACCACGGTGGTCGGGGCGGCATCGGTGAGCAGGAACTCGATCCGCGCTGTCGGCCATCCTGGATCCATCGGCATATAGGCGGCCCCGGTCTTGAGTATCGCCAGGATCGCGATGATGGCCTGCGCGCCGCGCGGCATCAGCAACCCCACATACCCACCGGGGCCGGCGCCATGGGCAACCAATAAGTGCGCCAACCGATTCGTCGACTCATCGAGTTCCCGATACGTCCAGCACCGGTCCTCGAAAGTCAACGCCACCGCATTCGGTGTGCAGGTGACTTGGGCGGCAAACGCTGCCGGAATCGACACCCCCGACGCAGCTGGCTTCTCCAACACCGCCCGGTTACCCCATGTCTGCAGCCGGGCTTGCTCCTGCGCATCGAGCAGCTCGATCAAGGACACCGGCCGTGACGGATCTGCGGTCATGGCTGCCAGCACCCGCTGGAATCGGGTGATCAGGGTGTGGATGGTGTTGGGGTCGAAGATGTCGGTGCGGAATTCCACCACCCCGGCGATCCCCGCGGGCTCACCCCCTTTGCCCCAGCGCTCACCCAAGGAGAACGTCAAATCCATTCGCGCAGTGCGGGTTTGCACCGGTATGGGGTTGGCCTGTAGGCCAGCCAAGTCCAGCTGGGTCAGGTCGTGGTGCTGCCAGGCCAGCATCACCTGCACCAACGGATGGTGAGCCAGCGAGCGGGCCGGATGCAGCCGTTCCACCAACACCTCAAAGGGCACGTCTTGGTGCTCGTAGGCGGCCAGGCTGCGCGCACGCACCCGGCCAAGGACTTCGGCCACACTGGGATTCCCGGCCAGATCGACGCGTAACACCAGGGTGTTGACGAAAAACCCGACCACCTCATCCAAAGCAGCATCACGCCGGCCGGCGATCGGGAACCCTACGGCCACATCAGTATTGGTGGTGAGTTTGGCCAACAACACTGCCAAGCCCGCCTGGATCACCATGAAACTGCTCACCTGATTCGCCCGGGCCGCCCAGGCGATCTGTTGCTGCAACTGCGCGGGCCACTCGATCGTGATGCTGGCCCCGCGATAATCGGCGACCGCCGGATACGGCCGATCCGTCGGCAACGCCAAACGTTCGGGCATCCCGGCCAACGCGTCTTGCCAGTAAGCCAACTGCGCGCCGATCAGACTATCCGGATCCTCTACGTCACCGAACTGCTCACGCTGCCACAGTGTGTAATCGGCGTACTGTACTGCCAACGGCACCCAACCCGGGGCCTGGCCTTGAGCCCGGGCGGCATAAGCGGTGCCCAGGTCACCGATCAGCGGGGTGATCGACCAGCCATCAGCAGCGATGTGGTGGGCCACCGCCACCAACACATACTCATCGGGGCCCAACCGGAAAAGCTGGGCGCGCAACGGGATCTCGGCCACCAAATCAAACGCGTGACTGGCCACCGCGGCGATGGCCTCCTCGAGCCGCTCGTGCGTCCACTCACCGGCATCGGTCACCGCCCAGCCGAACTCGGCCCGCTCGACCGGCACCACCTGCTGCTCAGGGACCCCGTCCACCGTGGGGAACAGGGTGCGCAGGCTTTCATGGCGGCCCACCACATCGGTCAGCGCGGCCGCCAGGGCCTCCACGTCGAGTGGCCCGTGCAGGCGCACCGCCACGGGCATGTTGTAAACCGCAGACCGGCCCAGTAACTGGTCGATAAACCACAACCGGGACTGGGCAAACGACAACGGCACCCGCTCCGGGCGCTCCCCG